>JAFTQM010000049.1 GCA_017462755.1 Lachnospiraceae bacterium
CTACGGTATCTTCATCGAGAATATGTTGGAAGCCGCAGGCTAAGCAATGCTCGTTCCGAAAAAGAGATGCATGATATCGTTAACAGCATTCCCACAACCAAATACTAAGACCATGCCACCGATTTATTGCAGAATCGGTGGCATTTTCAATGAGGAGTGGATAAATTCATTTTTTACACTCCGCATACCATAGGCATAACCCTAATGCCCGGAAAAAGTCGTTATCCCGAAGGTGTCACACGCTTCTTCACTGATCAGAATTTCATTCGCGTAGCTATCGGAATATTAGGTCATACAAAATAGTGGTGTCGGCGTATATTTTACCCACCGATTTGTTGGCTATCGAATCTCGTGATTTCCCGATAAAATAATCTTGTCGATAAGAGGTTCGATGTAACACCATACAACTTAAGGAGGAAATATTATGGCATTTTCTATTGATTCCAAGGTAAAAGATCTGAGAAAGAGCGAAGCTGCCAGCGATATCATCGCTGCCTATACTCCCGGCTTTAAGACCGATCCTCAGATGAAGCTGGTTGGTGCTCTGACCTTCCGTAAGCTCTGCTCCTTCCCCCAGGCTGGCCTGAGCGCAGAGCAGTTGGCCGAAATCGACGAAAAGCTGAAGGCGCTTGGCTAATTCGCATCAAAACACCGCTGCGCAGTGCAGCGGTGTTTTCCTATTCTTTGCAGATATTCTCATGCAGCTGCTCCGCTTTCAGCAGGATCTGGATGCGGAGCCGTTCCTCCGGGTCTTCCAGATTACAGTTCAATTCCCTCTTGATGCGAGCCAATCGTTCGATCAAAGTGCTGCGGTTTACGTAGAGCTTTGCGGTGGTTTTTGTGACGCTCATATTGCAGTCCAGATAAGTTCGCAGGGTCTCAATGTAACTGACCGGAGATTTTTCGTCGTGCTGTTTCAGACGGCGCATGCCTTCTGTGTAGTACATCTCCATGGGCAGATTTCCGATAGCGTTTATCAATAGTTCACGCAATGCATACTCTTGGAAATCGTGGAACGTTTCCTCCGGATGAAACAGTTGTCCGTTTTCCAGGGCCGCGCAGGCCTGAAAATAGTAAGGCCGCGCATGATAAATATCATGGAAGGGATCGCTGATGCCCACGGAGCTGTCAAAGGCGCGAAGCAACGGTGTTAGACGTTTTTTCAGCAGGGATAAGTAACTTTGATCCTCCGCCTGTTCCTGGGAAACTTCGATAAAACAGACAATGGAGCTGTCATACTCAAATGCCACCGTTCTCCGAAATTCATCTTCGATGGCATTACACAGGTATTTTACAGGCAGCTGTACCAAGGGACTCCGGAACTTGATCTTTACACAAATATGCTCCTGCTGCAAATAGGAGGTATCGATGGTACGCCGCTGGCTGAGAGATACCTGCAAGCCTTCCACGATGTCCATTAATGCCTGCCGGAGCTTGCTTTGATCATTATCCAGAGCCGTCGAATACCGGCGCAGGGCAAGCTGCATCATTTTCGCCAGATATACCGCCAAAACATTATCGCTCTCCCGATAATGCCGATTCTGGTAATCAATAGACATACATCCGGAGTACTCGCCGTTTTCAAACAGGTTGACATTTAATGTTGTGCTTCCCGGCAGTTTCAGCAGCAATGGTTCTTTGACATTGGTAGACAGATC
>JAFTQM010000050.1 GCA_017462755.1 Lachnospiraceae bacterium
TCATCTACGTTACCCATGACCAGACAGAGGCTATGACCCTTGGTACCAGAATCGTTGTTATGAAGGACGGTGTTATCATGCAGGTTGATACTCCTCAGAATCTGTATGACAGACCAGACAACTTATTCGTAGCAGGTTTCATGGGATCTCCACAGATGAACTTCATCGATTGTAAGGTTGTTAAGTCCGGTTCCGACGTTATGTTAATGTTCGGTACTCACTCCATCAGAGTTCCGGAAGCTAAGGCTAAGAAGCTGATTGAGGGCGACTATGAGAATAAGACTGTAGTACTTGGTATCCGTCCGGAGGACGTAAAGGATGAGGAAATGTTCATCAGCTCTTCTCCTGAGAGTGTTATCGAGGCAACAGTTAAGGTATACGAGTTGCTTGGTGCCGAAGTATTCCTGTACTTCGACGTAGATACCTTCAACATCACTGCACGTGTTAACCCACGTACTACCGCTAGACCTGGCGATACCATCAAGATTGCACTTGATCTTTCCAAGATGCACATCTTCGATAAGGAAACAGAGCAGTGCATCACTCACTAATCGAGTGATAGGGGCAGCAATGTGATACATAGGCTGCAATGAATAAAAAGAAAATAGGAGCTGTCACTTGTAAAAGTGGCAGCTTCTTTGCATATGAAACGGTGCATATCTAATGCTTTTGAGGAAAATAGCCGATATTGTATATAGGCTGGCATTGCATGCGAGGATAGAAAGTACGGTTATCAGGGAGCGATAAGCGGGATACAAGGAGGTAATAAGTATGAAGACGAAATCTTTAGCAAAGATATTGGTGGCGACAATGATTTTGGGGCTGATGGTCACTGCAACACCTGCAGCACCGGGAGTGGTTGGTATGCTGGCAGCAAAGGTAGTTTCTGCTTCGGCAGCACTTGCGCCACAGGCGACACCGCCGGATGCGTCTGCAGTAACCGCAGTCAGAACAGCGGAAAAGACGATTTCGCTGACTACCAATGTATCCGGATTGGAGTATACATCAGCGACGGCAAATGCATTGGAATATGCGACATGGGCGAAATTGACGGTGGGGAGGACTACTACCATTACGTTAGCAGACGAGAGAGCGCAGTCTGCAGTTACAATATACATTCGTACCGGAGCTCCGGCGGATGGAAGTACGACAGCATCGAGACCGGTGCCGATTGAGGTTCCAAAGTATGGCGAAGCACCATCGCCAACCCCGACGGGAGAAGCCGGCGGAAACCCATCTGTGAATGAAAAGGCCGATACGTCCGTTGTAGTCAGCTATAAAGACTACACTGCCACAATTACGACCGGCAGTGATGCCAGATATGCATTCCTTGAGGTATTGAAGGATGAGGCAGGTACGAAGGTTTCGGGGCTGTATGCGTATGAGCTTACAGACAATAAAATAATCGTTGACCTTTCTTTCTTAAAGGCGGCAAAGAAGTCATATATCCGTGTGTATAATAATACCAATATGGTTCCGTCTGCAGTTACGACGATTGAGGCGCTTCCTGCAAAATTAAAACTGAAGTTTGTGGCAGGAAAAAATACGGTAGCGGAATCCTTTGAGAACAACAAGGTTGCACTGAATGAAAAAACATTGGCATTGTATGAATACAGAACCATGTATGGTACTGAGTGGAAAAGTCTGGCAGAATTTGATCTTGCCAATACAATCGTTGCGGGAACGACGCTTGTTGTTCGTGAAAAGGCAACCAACGTGGCACCGGCAGGCACTGAGGTAAGAGTTAAGGTAAAGGCGATTGCGAAGGCTCCGAAGATTGGAGTGGATTATACCAAGGGACAGATAGCTTTAAAAAAGGGAACGGAGATTAATATATTGTATAATAATGCCGAGCTTGCGGAGTGGGTAACGATAAGTGATGGCAATGCAGGAAAAAAATCTTTGGAAGATTTACTGAAGCTGTGTACGGAATTAAAGAGCGCGGATGATGCGATTGTAAACGGTTTTACGCTGATGGTTCGTACGAAGGCAACGACCTCGAAACCGGCATCGAATATCGCGTTTTTGAATTTCGAAAAGCAGATTACAATAGCCAAAACCGAAGACGCGGATGAGGTAAAGGCAGGCAATGGTGTTCTTACATGGAAGGCGACCGATGCGGGCATCGAATTTACCGCGACCAATGCGGATTTTGAATATCAGACATCCGGTAATGAAAAATGGGTGGCAATTAAGGCTGGTAAGACGTTGAAGGTAAAGAATGCCAGAACAGCAGATACGGTTTATACGGTTCGTTTAGCCGGAAATAAGACAGAAAGCACGATGCCGTCTGCGGAGTGTGAAATAACTTTAGCGAAGGCAGAAGTAAAAGAGTGAGAGGCATTCTGCGATTTGCAATTTGTGGTTGATTAATAAGAGATAAGAGTATTCCCCCTGTGTTTGGCAGGGGGAATATTTTTGGCTAAAATATAAGTTTTATTCGATTAGTTCAAAAGCAATCGAGTGCATCTTCAAGCCGCTCTGTGCGAAGTAGAGGCGAATTGAAGTAAAATGCGAGAAGAATGGTACCTCCTTGGAATAGGAGACCGGCTTGCCCTGTGTGCCGTTCCAGGTAAAGGTGCCGGAAGCGGTACCCAGTGAGAATAAGGTAACCGGAATCTGTGCAAGCTCACTCAGCTCGGAGCTGGCGGTTAATGTAACCCGATAAGTGCCCGGATTCATAATCTCCAGCGTAAAGGAATGGGTACTGCCGCGACGGGTATCGATTTCATCCAGAGGGAGTGTTAAGGTGTGTTCCAATGGATAAATGTCAATCGCATCGGCTGCACTGCGCTCGGTATCATATTCCTGACCGGTAATTTCGACGGTGGTTTCCTCGCCGAGCATACGTTTCATTGCGTGGGTATGCAACAAAAAGCTGCAAATATTTTCGGCACAACGGCACAGCTCGGCGCGAGTTAAAGTACCCTGTGCCAAAGCCTCCAGTGTATTATCATCATGAGAAGCACCGTTGGAACAAACCATATACAAATCGTTTTGAGCCCGTACCATAGCAGCAAAATCTCTTTTGTCCGGAGCCTGATTCCGCACGTTAATATTTGCCCACCAGTCGGTCATGGCAATGCCGGAAAAGCCCCATTCCTGACGCAGAATGGTCGTAGTCAGGTCGTAGCTGCCGGCGGTATAAAGACCGTTGACCGAGCCGTAGGTCGTCATAATCGAGGAAGCGCCTCCCGCCTTGATGGCGATTTCAAAACCCCTCAGATAAATTTCGCGGAGCGCACGTTCAGAAATTACGGAGTCGATGGTGTGTCGTCCGGTTTCCTGATTGTTTCCGCAAAAATGCTTAATGGTGCCGGTCACTCCGGCAGAATGCAGACCATCAAGCTCGGCTACGGCGATGGTACCGGTCAGATACGGGTCCTCCGAAAAATATTCAAAGTTACGACCATTCAGTGGGTGGCGGTGGATATTCATACCCGGTCCCAACAGACAGTCTACTTTATTTGCAACCATTTCAATACCGAGATAAGAGAACAGCTCGGTAATCAGCGGACGGTTGAAGGTAGAAGCAATCAGTGTGCCGTTTGGCAGGCTGAAGGCTCTGGCTCCGCTGTCCAGACGCATACCGGACGGACCGTCCGAGCAGCAGGCACAAGGAATGCCGTAAGCAGCCAATGCTTCGGAAACCCCGCCAAAAGCAGAAGCGGTACCGGCGGTAACCTTTGGACTGCCCATGCCTTCTCCGCGGACGATGCAGGCAAGCTCTTCGTTTGTGAGCTGCGCTAAAAATTCATCCATGGTATGATTGCCATGGAATACATCCTGCAACAAAATACCGGTATTGCCGGTATACATAGGCGCGGTAGGCATGTTTGCCAGGCGGCGCATTTCCTCGGAAGGAGGGGCAATCGGCGCCGGTTCGGTAACCGGCAGATAAGGACTCTGTAAAGCGTTAAAAGCATCTGAGGCTGTACCGGAGTGTACGGTATTGTCCGCAGAAGCTGTCGTGTCCGGACGGATTCGGTCAAACGGAAGTACCGGAGTCAGTGCGGAATGCAGCTGTTCCAGTACCAGTGTTTCCGACAGAGTAAGAGAGCCTGCATAAGTGGCACTGCGTACATCGGCACCGATATAAAAACGATATTCTCCGGCTTCAAGCAATCGACAGGCCTTGTGACCGGTTATGCCGGAATCATCAAAGGATGAAAAGGTGTCCGGGAGAACGGAAAAATGCAGTTCGCAGGTTTCGTTTGCAGCTAACGCAGGAGTTTTTTCGTAAGCACATAAAACACGTGCGGGTTTGCCAAGCTTGCCCTGCGGTGCCTCACAATAAATCTGTACGACTTCCTTGCCGCTAACCTTGCCGATATTTTTTACCGTAACTGCGAACGAAACAGCAGTTGTATCCGCAGACAGCAGCTTGCTTTGTAAGGAAAAATCGGTATAGGACAAGCCGAAGCCAAACGGATAACGAACCGCTTTGCGGGCAAAGGTTTCAAAATAGCGGTAGCCGACATAGATATCCTCACAATAAAAATCCCGATAAATATCGCCGAAATATGGCGCCGAAGGATAATCGGAAACCGAATAAGCGATGGTATCCGGAAGCTTTCCGGAAGGGGAAGATTCACCGGTCAGTACGGCGGCAGTACCGAGACCGCCCATCATACCGCCCTGCCATACATAGAGTACGGCTTCCGGGTCGTATTTATCTACAAAGCTCATATCGAAAATGCCGCCGACATTCAGCAGCACAATCATTTTGGAAAAGTGTTTGCGGACAGTAGCAAGCATGGCATCCTCGGTATCGGTCAGCAGCCAGGCCCCCGGTTCCTCGCGATTGTCCTGCTCCTCGCCGGCAGTACGTCCGAGGATAACAATGGCGGTGTCCGAGCAGGCAGCAGCACGCGCAGCTACCTCATCACTCAGCGGCATTTCTGCCTGTGCCCAAGGCTCGCTGCCCCAGCCCTCTCCGCGGTCAAACGGATGCTCCAAATCCCATTGTTCATAGATATCTATAAGCTCCTCGTTGAGACGAACCTTGCCGGAGGCTTTCAAGCCATCGACAATGTTGATTACGCGGGCAACATTTACCATACCGCCGGAGCCGGTACCGCTTTTGTAGTAGTGCATCTGGATGCGTCCAAAGACGGATACCTTTGCACCGGACGGCAGAGGCAGTGCCTGCCTGTCGTTTTTCAGCATGACGATACCTTCGGCTACCGTATCGGCGGAAATGCGCTCATACGCCTTCCAGTCAAGAGTTTTTGTCGTATTCATAGATAGAAAATCCTTTCAAAATAAAAATGATAGCTCGTCCCGCAAAGTGTGTAGCTCACGGAACAAAGAGAATTATGCGCGAATATCAAAACTGTAACGCTTCATGGAGCCAGACGAGCGTGCGCAGACCATAAAATCCTGCAGCAGGTCGGATTGCTCGCTGCGCTGCTCTACGCGTGCCTGCAGGGAATAGCCCTTGTTTTCCAATGCCCGCTGGAGCAGAGGAAGATTTTCGGAGGTGATATCTGCGCTGTCGCTGTTGGACAGATAGAAGGTTGCCCGCAGCTCACGCTCTAAAAGATTTAAATGTACATCCAGTGGTCCAAGCTGCTCCATATCGAGGTGGAGCAGGACGCGGGTACCGTCTTCCTCGCTGCTGCCATGGCGGGAACGCGGGTAGACATAAAGCTCGGCATGAGCAGTCTGCCCGGTCAGCTTTAATGGCAGCTGAATGTAAGGATAGAGCTGATTGATGGTTTTGATAAAATCCATATTGTCACGGATGGCAGCAGCCGTATCCTGAAAGGCATGCTCTGTACCGGTGTGTATATTTAATTTCTCCAAAAGAGACAAATCGAAATCCAGTGCTTTGTAGTACAAATCCAGCGCATCCCCCTTGGTCAGATGCTCCGGACGCAGGGTAAAGCGGGACAGCAGTGCCTGCTGCAGCATTTCCTGATAAGCGCGCGAGGAGGTATAGGAGGAATCGGAGGAGGAACGCTCCGGCAAATCTGCGAGCAGACGAAGCAGTTCACGAGTATCCAATTCACCGTTTTCTAATTTATCAATAATGGTAGACGGAAGTCTGCCGCGAAAATGATTTGCAAGCTCAACACGTTCGCTGCGGCTTAAATAGCTGTTTAAATGCAGGTTGGCAGTGGAAAGCCACGCATATTGACTGAGAATCGCGTAGACCTCCGGGGTCTGCAAAATCGCCGGAAGCTGTGAAATCGCGGCGGAAATCGGAAGCTCGGACAATTTTACCGGGTCCGGTAGGTTTTCAATATATTCCTGTGGATTCTCGGACGCAGCCTGCCCGGTCAGTGTGGATAAAATATCCGCGGCCTCTGCAGAAGTCATGGTAGTAAGTCTGCTGAACATTTCTGCGGCATCCGGTACCGACATGCCGGTATAATTTGCCAAGGTACCGGCAGCAGCGGATGGGGACATGGTAAGCATTGCGCTAAACAATGCGGTGGCCTCCGGTGTGGACAGATTGGTCAGTGCTGCAAGAACGGCGATGGCGTTGTTGCCCATGGTCGGAGCGGCAGCTTCCGTAGAAAGCAGCATTGCGGTGTCAGCGGTTTGCAAAAGGAGCTGGCTGACCTCGGACAGCGAAGCCGAACCGTTTACAATACCGGCAGCCTGAGCATCGGAAATACCAAATTGCTCCAAGCTGTCCAACAGGGTCAGAGTACCGTCAGCATCCAGCAAATCAAACGCAGCCAAAGAGGCATCGATGTTTGGCTGGAAGGTATCGGTACGCGCCAATGGGTCGGGAAGCTTTAGCAGCTGTAGTAATTGTTGATTTAAAGCACGCATGGCGGCAGTATTGCCTTGCTCCGTAGCAGCGGTAAGAGAGTCTATCAGCTCGGTAACCAGCGTTTGAGCCTGATTGGCAATACGATGCTCATAATTGAGATAGCGATCCATTTGTGCAGTATTGACGTCGGTTAGCGGAATATGATGCTTCATCAGCAGGGTCAGAGCCTGAAAGGAAACTCCGCGAAAGGTCGCAGATTGGCGTAACAGGTTCTGAATACTGTTTTTATCAATGGATAGACCTTGGTTTAACAATTCCCGAACCGCATTGACGTTGCGTTCGGTTTTCGGAAGATTTGCAGCCTCAAGTGCTTTGTCGATGGTCCACTCCTGTGAAAGCTGTTGCGGATTGGCGAGAACACGAAGCATGACATTGGAAGGCGTAGCTTCGCTGACCTGAAAGGTTGCAGTATCGCCGATGGAAAGCGTGGCGGTGGAATCTAAAGTGCCGGACAGCATACGGCTGTTTGCTAATTGGATTTTTACATAGTTATTCCGTAGGTCGATGACCTCGCCCTTAATAATTTGCCCCTTGGAAAAGCTCATCCCCTGTGCATGGGAATATCCCGGAGGAAGAGAGGTGCGGGAGGTCTGGGAGCTGGTCGAAGCAGTCCCGGTGCGGGTATAATTGTTTTGTAAGCCGGTTTGTGGTTTTCCGGTAACCCGTTGTTCAAATAAGCCCATAAAGAAACCTCCGTTCCTAGTTGTTTTGCTGTTAAATTTATCGGCTGATTTTGTTGGTTTCTTAATGCCGAAAAAAGCTTCTTCGGAAAAACAGAGGTATCTTACCGGCTGTTATTTTACGGAGAAGCTTTTTGTTGTAAAAATATATTATTCGGCGAGCAGGACATCAAAATCCGGCAGCTCGTCTAAGGTAATGACATATTCGTGATTGTAGATGGTGTCTAATTCTTCTTTGGTATTTTCCTTGAGGTACGATAAGGTCCAGGTCATAAACCAAGTCCAGTGAACCTTGCCGGAAATCATTTCGTCCGGCATCGGAATGTGGTCGCATTCGTGCAACGGAATCGGCATACCCTCTTCGGCAAACGAAACGGAACGCTTGTACATCGAGGAACGGGTACCGGTTGCATAGCTGTCAGCGCCAAGAATATCGACATATTCCGCGCCCGGATACCAGCCGTCCTTTAAGCCGCTGCTATAAGCAAGTACCCAAATGAGGTTGTTCAGTCCGTGGTAATTGGTATAGCGGTCGTACATCAGCTGCCAGAGCTTAATGAAGTTTTCGCTTCCGCCCTTGCCCCACCAGAACCATTCTCCGTCGAATTCGTGGAATGGCTTCCAAAGTACTACGACATTTGCATCCTGCAGTTCTTTTAAGTAGCCTGCAGCCTCATCCAAATCAGCGAGCAGAGCATTGTGCAAATCCGTACCCTCAGTCAATGCTTCGGATAAGTCGATGGTACCCTTGCTAGATTCGTAGCCGACACCATCCGGAGGGGTACCCCAGTGCCAGCTGAGACAAACCAGACCATGCATGGAATTGGACCAGAAGATGGAGCGGTCAACAACACCCTCAAAATCATCGTTGATAAAATCCAATCCGCGGATAGCAGGATATTTTCCGGTTACTTTTTTCAAATAATTCATTTCGCTCGAAGCCGCCGCAGCACCACAGGATTCCTCCTGACCGGAAATAATGCCCTGTCCGGAAACGCTGCAGAGATAATCGTAAACCAGCTGTGCCTTTGCAGTCGCATTTGGATTGGAAAGGTCACGAATGTTCTGAATTTCGATTTCAGGAGCGGTAGATATCTCTTCACCACCGACCGAAGGGGTTGCACCGGTACCCTCGCCGTTAGCCGCCGGAGTAGGAGTAGCATCGGTGGTTGGTGCTGCCGATACGGTTGGTGTAGGTGTAGTTGTGTTTTCGTTTTCCTTGCCACAGCCGGTAAGAGTGCCGGTCAGCATCGTGGCTGCCAAAAGCAAAGAAAGCAGTTTTTTCTTCATAGGTAGTCCTCCATACAAAAAGGGAAGTTTCGTCTTTTTTCGTTACTTCTATTTTAGATGAAAAATGAGTTTGTGTCAACTACCTCTGATAGTTAAATAATGTACAAAATGATTGAGATGTTGCATAGGAGCGCTAAAGAAAAGTCAGAAAAATACCGATATTCTTACTGGATTATAGGAAGGTTGGAGTGAATGTTGTATGATAATGATTCGGACAGATGCAAATAATCAGATAGCAATGGGGCACCTCATGCGCTGTATGTCCATCGGCCTGCAGCTAAGCGCATTGGGCGAGGAGGTGCTTTTTGTATTGTCTGAGCCGGATGCCGTAGAGCAGGTAAAACAAAAAGGGTTTGCCTGTGTGTGCCTGCACAATCACTATAACGAAAAGGAGCAGGAGACAGAGGCTCTTTTGCACTTCGTAAAAGAAAAGCAGTGTGAGCTGTTATTTCTGGATTCCTATGAGGTAACACTGCCGTATATGAAGGCATTGAAGGCGCAGACCAGACTAGCTTATCTGGATGATTTGAATTTGTTTTGTTATCCGGCAGATTTGATTGTCAATTATACCTTTGGAACGACGCGAGAGCTTTACGCAGAGCGGGGCTATGAGGAAACACAGGAGTTTTTGCTGGGAAGTCGTTATGTGCCGCTCCGACCGGAATTTGCAGCAGGCAGAATCGCGATTCGACCAAAGGTGCAGGATATTCTCGTAACGACCGGAGGCACAGACGAGCAGGATATATTGTGCGGAATGGCAGAATGCCTAAAGAAATATCCTTTGGTACAAAAGCATTTGGTCGCAGGGCGGTTTTATCATAAGCCGGAGGCTTTGAAAGCATTGGAGCAGGAGGATGTGACGGTACATGTATACCATAATGTATCGGACATGGCAGGGCTGATGAGACGATGTGACCTTGCGGTTTCTGCGGGTGGAACAACGTTAGCTGAATTGGCAGCGTGCGGAATTCCAACGGTATGCTTTTCGGTAGCGGAAAATCAGGTTGCAGGAACACAAGCGTATGCAGCGGCAGGCATGCTGCGATATGCAGGGGATGTCAGAAACGGCCGCTTACAGCTTTTAGATAGAATAAGTAGTGAAGTGGAACGGCTGTATGGTCAGCCGACGCAAAGAGAGCAGTTAGGAGAGACTGCGTATTCTCAGGTGGATGGAAAGGGCGCAGAACGAATCGCCCGGAGATTAGTAACGCTTCAGAATGGAGGATAGGATGAATAAAAAAATATACATAGGCAATCATGAGATTTCAGAACATGCGCCGACGTACATTGTGGCAGAGATGTCGGGAAATCATAATATGGAGCTGAGCCGTGCCAAGGCAATAATAAAGGCGGCGGCAGAGGCCGGAGCAGATGCGATAAAAATACAGACCTATACCCCGGATACGATTACGATTGATTGCAAGGCAGATTGCTTCCGGGTGCAGGGAAAGCTCTGGGAAGGAATGACGCTGTACGAGCTGTATCAGACGGCGTATACTCCGTGGGAGTGGCAGAGCGAGCTGGCACAGTATGCAAAAGAACTCGGCATCGACTTTTTTTCCTCGCCGTTTGATTTGACGGCTGTCGATTTTTTGGAGGAGCTTGCGGTACCGGCATACAAAATCGCCTCGTATGAGATTAATGATATTCCGTTGATTCGGAAGGCGGCACGCACAGGAAAGCCGATTATTATATCCACAGGAATTGCATATTTGGAGGACATTGAGCTGGCGTTGCGTACCTGTAAGGAGGAAGGAAACGACCAGGTTGTTTTGTTGAAATGTGTGTCTGCGTATCCGTCGCCGTTTGAGCAGATGAATTTGAAGACAATTCCGAATATGCGAGGAACCTTTGATTGTCTGTCCGGTCTTTCTGACCATACCCTTGGAAGCGAGACGGCCATAGCCGGTATCGCGCTGGGAGCAAAGATGATTGAAAAGCATATGACGCTCCGGAGAAGTGACGGAGGTCCGGATGCTGCATTTTCCATGGAGCCGGAGGAATTTGCACAAATGGTAACACAGATTCGCAATGTGGAAAAAGCATTGGGAAGTGCGACCTATGAACTGACTGAGATGCAGAAAAAGAAGCGTTCGGGTTCGCGTTCACTTTTTGTAGTAGAGGATGTGAAGGCGGGTGAGGTCTTTACGGAGAAAAATCTTCGCTCCATCCGTCCGGGTGTCGGAATGCATACAAAGCATTATGAAGAGCTTCTTGGAAAAAAGGCAAGATGTGATGTTTCTAAGGGTACTCCGATGGATTGGAAATATGTAGAATAAGAGGTAGGAAATGAGTACGAAGAAAATTGCGATTATTACAGCCAGAGGCGGTAGTAAGCGTATTCCGAGAAAAAATATAAAGGATTTTTGTGGAAAGCCGATTATTGCTTATTCGATTGAAGCAGCGCTGCAAAGCGGAATTTTTGAGGAGGTTATGGTATCCACAGACGATGAGGAGATTGCCGAGATTGCGAAAAGCTATGGCGCGGCGGTGCCGTTTATGCGCAGTGAGAGAACGTCCGGAGATTATGCGACTACAGCAGATGTGATTATGGAGGTGCTGGAGGAATACCGGAAAAGAGGAGTGGTATTCGAATACGCCTGCTGTATTTATCCTACGGCGCCATTTGTTACGCCAAAGAAGCTGCAGGATGCGATGGCGTTGATGGAGCAGCACAAGCCGATGAAGGTAATTCCGGTGGTACCGTTTTCGTTTCCGCCGCAGAGATGCTTCGTGATTGAAAATGAAATCAATATGCGATATCGTTACCCGGAATATGCGACGATGCGCTCGCAGGATTTGGAAAAGCATTATCATGATGCCGGTCAGTTTTATGTGTATTATCTGGAAAAATATTTGGAGAAGCAGGGAAGAACGATGGATGACATCATGCCGATTGTTGTTTCTGAGCTGGAGGTTCAGGATATTGACACGGAGGACGACTGGAAGATTGCAGAGTTAAAATATAAATTGATGCATGAAGGTAAAATGTAAAATTGCTTCGGAACGGAGGAAAAAGATGACAGGAGTAGTGATTGGTGCCGGCAGAGATGCCATTCATACAATAGAGAAGGCGAAGGAGCAGGGAATTTATGTGGTTGCGCTGGACGGCAATCCGGAAGCCGCAGGAATGGCACATGCCGACCGGGCAGTTACGGTAGATATTTCAAAGCAGGAAAAGGTAGATGAGGTAATAGAGCAGGTAAGACCGGATTTTGTGATTCCGGTGCCGATTGGCCGCTATCTTCTGACGACCGGTTATGTAAACGAGCGGTATCGGCTGAAGGGAGCGGGCTATCAGGCAACGGAGCTGAGTGTGGACAAGTATCTGTTTCATAAACGGCTGCAGGAGAAAAAGCTGCGTCCGATAGAGTTTTTCTTAATCAATCAGGACACGGATAAGCAGCAGGTGTCGATTTCTTATCCGGCGATTTTGAAGCCGCGTTTTGGTTCCGGCAGCAGGGATGTGTTTTGTATTACCTGCGAGCAGGAATTGCAGGAGGCTTGCGAGTTTGCGATAAACTCCGGCGAGGATTTTGTGCTGGAGCAGATGGTACAGGGAACCGAGTATGGTCTGGACGGAGCGGTCATGAACGGAAAGCTTCAGATTACGCTGCTGCGTCAAAAGGTGATTACTCCATTGCCGGCACGTCAGGCAGTGGCAAGCATTTCGATGGCAGATACTGCGGAGCATGAGGAATTGTATCAGCGAGTTTATCGCCATATGCAAGAGGTAATTGAGGTGTTGGGTTACAATGACTGTCTGGTCAATGCGGACATTATTTTGTCGGGAGAGCAGGTCTTTGTAATTGAAATCGCACCAAGACCATCCGGACATTATTTGCATGATGTTTTTGTGCCGCAGACGACGGGAGTCGATTTGGCAGAGGAATACATTCGGTTTTTATCCGGCAAGGAGTATGGCTTTGTGCCGAAGGAAATCAAATGCATGCGGATTCAGTTTTTCAAATTTGAGAATGTCTCCATTACGAAGGTACCGCAGGAAGCGGCTTTGCGTGCGAGCGAAGACTGCCGCTTGGTGCGTTGGGAGTGCAATATCAAAGAGGGAGACTGCATGGAGCCGGTGGTAAATGGGCATTCGATTATGGGACGCGGATTTTTTATCGTACAGGGCGAGAACGAGCAGGATTTGGAAGCACAGTGCGATTGGGTACTTCGTCAGTTTGGGGTGGAAGCATTATGAGAATCAATACAGAACGTCTGGTGCTGAAGCCACTGGGAATGGACCATTTTTTGACGGCGCATAAATATTTGGCAGATGCAGAGAATACCTTGTACATGAAATATTTGCCGCACGAGGACGAAGCGGAAACCATTCGTTTTCTGACGGCCTGTGAAGCGGAATGGCAAAAGGTGCGACCTGCGTACTATGAATTTGCAGTGTTTTTAGGAGAAACGCATATCGGTGGTGTTGCACTATACAATGATACGGAAGAACGGGAAACAGGAGAGTTGGTCTGGATTATTGACAAAAACTACTGGGGCAAGGGATATGCAGCAGAGGCGGCGAAAAAGCTGGTCGATTTTGGCGCAGAGCAGCTGGGGCTGAAGCGAATCATTGCCCGGTGTGACAGCAACAACCGGATGTCAAAACGCATCATGGAAAAATTGGGAATGAAGCATTGCAATACGATTCCGGGCAGAAAAAATCGCGGTTCGGATGAGATTCATGAGGAATATGAATATGAACTATTATTTTCGTAAAGCATTTGCGGCGGTACTGCTCGGAGTGTTGCTTGTGCTTACCGGATACGGAAGCGGAAGGTATGCGCAGAATTTGCAGCTTTTTGCTGCCGAAAAGGAATTTTTGTTTTCGCTTACCGCAGAGGAGGAGGCTTATTTGCAGAGTCTGCGGGGGGAGACACTTACGCTTGCAGTGGCAGAGCAGTCGGCCTATCAGCAGGATGTCACAGGGAAGCTGCCTTACGGAATGGCGGTACCGTTACTGGAGTTTTTGGAATACGAGCTTTCGCTTGAGGTAGAGGTGTATGCAGGCACATGGCAGGAATGCAGGGAAGCGTTAAGCTCCGGTGAGGCAGACCTGTTGTTTGGAGTGCCGGTGCTTTCTAAGGAGCTTGCGTCCTTTGAAGTGGAGGGACAGGCGGGCTGGTGCAGTGCGCCGTTTTATGAGGAGCAGATGTATCTGGTTACCCGGAAAGGAATCGATGCCATGCAGCTGTATCGTGAGCCGGAGAGCAGGCTTGGAATCGTAGAGGCAGCACTTTGGAGCGAGCAGCTGCAGCCATGGCTGGTATCGGATTGGGAGCAGATTCCGTTTGAGGATACCGAAGCAATGCTGTCGGCATTGCTCCGAGGTGAGATTTTGGCGGCGGCGTTACCGGAAAGCGAGCTGTTTTTGTTGTTTGCTGAGGAAGCGTACACGGTAACAGAACCATTGCTGCCACATACGACTGGGATAGCCGTGGGTGCAATCGCACCGGAGCTTGAGAGCTTGATGAAACTGATTGACCGCTATATGGCGCAGACGGAGGAAGGAGATGCGCTGCAGGAGGCAGTGGCAGATGCCAAAATCCGGTTGTGGACACAGGCGTTTCAGACGCAAAATCAGGAGCTGCTGGCTTATGTCAGGGAGCGGTATGCGACTCTTACCTACGCATCCATGAGCCGGGGCAGCGTTCCGATGTTTTGGAAGCGTGATGGTGCGACATATGGGCTATTGCCGGAGCTGATGAATGTCTGGGCAGAACTGTCGGGGATTCCGGCAGAGTATGTGGACCGCTTGGATGATGAGGAAGCGCTCTCCCTACTGGAAGAGGAGGAGCTGCTGGTGTTGGCAGGCTTGACGCAGAGCGGAGAGGAACGGGAGAATATTTGTTTTTCGAAGGCTCTGGGAATGGGCAGCTTAGTAGCCGTGCTTTCTGAAACAGAGACCAAACGCATGGAAGAAGCGCTCCGAACCGGCAGCAGCGTCAAAGAAGAGATTGCATATTGCTATTGGGGAACGCAGGAGGATATCTTTCCGTTGCTTTCCGGAACGGTTTTTGACGGACATGCGGTTGTATTCGGTAGTGAAGCAGCGTTGTTTGATGCATTTTCCGAAGGAACGGTTGGCGGGATGTTAATTAGGGAAGGTGTATATGAGCAGCAGTGGAACGAAATGCAGCGTCTTGAGGAAATTGCTTATGTGATACCGGAACGACTGGCATTCTGTGCTTCTGGTGAAGAGTTAAACCTTTTGTTTGAAAAGCTGCTGTACTGCTATGAAATTACGCATCCGCAGGCGTGGGAGCGTTGGCAGGCGGCAGGTAAAGCAGAGCTTTTAGCGCAGACGCAAGCAAGCGCAGGAAAGCAGATTCGGCTGCTGCAGAGAGGGCTGATATGCGGTGCGGCAGGCGTGGCAGCATTGTTGTTGGGGCTGCTTTGGGCTGCCGGTAGTAAGAAAGAGCAAAAAGTGAAAGAAAAAACTTGACAAAGTGGTTGCTTGTCGATATAATATATCTCGTACTCGCGTTACGTGAGACGAGATATGGGATCTTAGCTCAGCTGGGAGAGCATCTGCCTTACAAGCAGAGGGTCATAGGTTCGAGCCCTATAGGTCCCATTTTTGCAGCGAACCGCTGCAATATGGCGAGATAGCTCAGTTGGCCAGAGCACACGGTTCATACCCGTGGTGTCGAGGGTTCGAATCCCCCTCTCGCTACTATTTTTTTACAACCAAAGAACAGAACGCTCCGCTTAGGAGGCGTAACAATGTAGTGTGTAAAGTTGAGAGCAGAGTGTTCTCAGCTTTTTTGTGTTAAAGGCAATTAATTTTAGGAGGGGCTATGAGAATCGGAAGCGGATATGATGTACACAGACTGGTAGAGGGACGGGATTTGATTCTTGGGGGAGTGAAGATACCGTTTGAAAAGGGATTGTTGGGGCATTCGGATGCGGATGTATTGACCCATGCGATTATGGATGCGCTGCTTGGAGCAGCGGCACTCGGAGATATTGGGAGACATTTTCCGGACAATGATGAGAGATACCGCGGAGCGGACAGTCTGAAGCTGTTGGCACATGTAGGTGAGCTGTTGCAGCAGGAGCATTATCTGGTGGGCAATATAGATGCGACCATTGTGGCACAGCGGCCGAAGTTAGCGCCGTATCTGGCACAGATGGAGGAAAACATTGCCGGAGTGCTTGGAATCGAAAAAAATCAGATAAATATTAAAGCAACGACGGAGGAGCATCTTGGCTTTACCGGTGCGGGCGAGGGAATGTCGGCACAGGCGGTAGCACTGCTCCAGTCCGCAGAGGATTTTATGGATGCAGGAAAAGCAGGCATGGTTTATGCATATGATGGTGCAGCAGCCTCCGGATGTTGTGCGGCAGGCTGTAGCGGTTGCTCTGCGAAGCAGCAGTAGCAGCCGTGTAAGGAACGCAATCATGGGAAGGGAGAGATAGAAATGGGACTGATTTCTTTTATTCGTGAAGAGATGGCAATCGTCAGAGAGCGTGACCCTGCAATAAAATCCAATATGGAGGTTTTTTTGTATCCAAGCTTTAAAGCGGTGGTACGCCATCGGATTGCCCATCGTTTGTATCAGAAGAAGCATTATTTTCTGGCACGTTGGTATTCCCAGCGGACGGTGCGCAAGACCGGAATCGAGATTCATCCGGGTGCAACGATTGGCAAGGGCTTCTTTATAGACCATGGGAATGGTGTGGTAATCGGTGAGACGGCAATCATCGGCGAGAATGTAACGCTGTATCAGGGCGTAACGTTAGGTGGTACCGGTAAGGAAAAGGGCAAGCGTCATCCGACGATTGGTGATAATGTAATGATTAGTGTGGGTGCCAAGGTGCTTGGCTCGTTTACCGTTGGAGAAAATTCCAAAATCGGTGCCGGCTCGGTGGTGCTGTCGGAGGTACCGCCGAATTCAACGGTAGTCGGTGTACCGGGACGTGTCGTGAAGCGTGATAATATGAAGGTGCCGAGAGAGGAACTGGATCAGGTGCATTTGCCGGACCCGGTATTAAACGATTTGAACGACTTGAGAAACGAAAATATGCGCTTGAAGGCAGAGTTAGAAAAGCTGCATCTGACGCAGACAGAGTGTATCAAGTTGTTACAAAAGACCGAGGGAAAATCAGAGAAAGAAAGCTGATTACCTTGCATGGAGGAAATCAATGGAACAGAATACAACCCTTATGGGTTTGGTGCGCCAGACCTTTGAACTGCCGGAACAGGACATTCGTACCTATTCTCCGCTGACACTGGCGTATATCGGTGATGCAATTTACGATTTAATTATTCGCACGATGCTGGTGGAAAAGGGAAACAGTCAGGTAAATAAGCTGCATCAGCGTGCCAGTGCCATGGTAAAGGCGGTGGCGCAGAAGGAAATCATGTTAGTGATTGAGCCGTTATTGACCGAGGAGGAGCGTGGATATTATAAGCGTGGACGAAATGCCAAATCGTATACCACCGCCAAAAACGCTTCGATAGGGGAATATCGGGTGGCGACCGGCTTTGAAGCATTGCTGGGCTTTTTGTATCTGACCGACCGGATGGAGCGGTTGATGGAGCTGGTAAAGCTTGGAGTAGAGCGGCTGCAGGAGCTGCCGGCGAGTGCGATGAATCATGCGAAGCTGGGTACGAAGGCGAAAGCCGGAAAGCTACAGACGCATCCGCAGGCGAAAGCGGAAGCGAAAAAAGATACGGATGTAATGGAAGCAGAAACTACAGCGGAATCGTGCACGGCGCCGTAAATGTAGGCGAAGAAAGGAAGATAGTACCATGAGATACGAGGAATTGACCATAGAAGGAAGAAACGCGGTGCTGGAGGCATTTCGCTCCGGTAAGACAATCGATAAGCTGTTTGTATTGGATGGCTGTCAGGATGGTCCGGTAAAAACGATTTTGAGAGAAGCCAAAAAGGGCGATACGATTGTATCCTTTGTAAAGAAGGAGCGTCTGGATCAGATGTCTGAAACCGGAAAGCATCAGGGTGTAATTGCATTTGCGGCAGCCTATGATTACGCAGAGGTGGAGGATATCTTAAAGGCAGCGCGCGACAAGGGCGAGGCGCCGTTTATTATTATCTTGGATGGAATTGAAGACCCGCACAATCTGGGAGCAATGATTCGGACAGCAAATCAGGCAGGTGCGCACGGTATCATCATACCGAAGCGCCGTGCGGTAGGTTTGACGGCAACAGTAGCGAAGGTAAGTGCCGGAGCGATTAATTATACTCCGGTAGCGAAGGTTACCAATCTGGTGCAGACGATGGAGCAGTTAAAGGAAGAGGGACTGTGGTTTGTTTGTGCGGATATGTCCGGCGAGGTTATGTATCGTCAGAATCTGACCGGTCCGATTGGTCTGGTAATCGGCAGTGAGGGTGAGGGAGTCAGCCGACTGGTAAAGGAAAAATGTGATTTTGTGACGAAGATACCGATGTACGGCGATATTGATTCGTTGAATGCTTCGGTAGCTATGGGAATTTTGACTTACGAAATTGTGCGCCAGCGGACAATGAGCAGCAAGTAATTGCAAAGCGGGAGTTTTATCAGAGGGTAGGAGAATAGTCAGAACGAAAGAAGGATTCGGGGGGAATTATGCAGCAAACAGATGAACAGCTGATTGCAGCAGTGCGTCAGGGAAATTCGGAGGCAATGGACGCGCTGCTGGATCGATATAAGAATGTTGTAAAAAAAAGAGCCAGAGCAATGTTTCTGATTGGCGGGGAGCATGACGATTTATTGCAGGAGGGAATGATTGGTCTGTACAAGGCAATCCGGGATTATAAGCCGGAGAAGGGAGCAGGCTTTGCAACCTTTGCCAATCTTTGTATTTCCAGACAGCTGTATACGGCGATTAAGCTGTCAAACACCATGAAAAATCAGCCACTCAATGACTATGTTTCATTTGAAGACAACGAGCATGAGGAACAGAGCGGAGAACACTATATTTTGGGCGTGTACGGCAGAGAAAACAGTAGTAATCCGGAGGAGCTGTTGCTGGAGCAGGAAAATATGGAGATGCTGACAGAGTATGTAAAAAAGGTCTTGAGTCCTTTTGAATTGGAGGTACTGGAGGTATATCTGGAGGAAGAAAGCTATGCGAAGGTGGCGAAGCGCATGGAGTGTAGTCTGAAGGTAATTGACAACGCGCTGCAGCGGATTCGCAAAAAGCTGGCAGAGATACGTTTGTAACGGACAGAAAAAAGAAATTCAAGAAAAAAATACCTTTATTCTTGCAATTATCTGTCGATTGGTGTAAAATTGTTTCATAAATTCTACACAGATATTAGGAGGTATATGATGGGCAAGTTTGTAGTTCGCAAGACAAATACTGGTGTTAAGTTTGATTTAAAGGCAACCAACGGTCAGGTAATTGCTACTTCTGAGGTTTACAATTCCGACGCAGCATGCCAGAATGGTATTGAGAGCGTAAAGAAGAATGCTCCGGTAGCAGCGGTAGAGAATCAGACCGTAGAAGGCTATGCAACTGAGAAGCATCCGAAGTTTGAGATTTATAACGATAAGGCAGGCGAGTTCCGTTTCCGTTTAAAGGCAACCAATGGTCAGATTATCGCAGTGAGTGAGGGATATACCACACTTGCAAATTGTCAGAATGGCGTAGAATCCGTAAAGAAGAATGCGCCGGACGCAGAGGTTGTAGAAGAGTAATACGCTTTTGTAGCGAAAGATTTAGAAATGGAGAATAGTCAGATGGATATCAAAGAAAAGATTGAGGATCTTGTAGAAAAGATTACGAAGGACGACGAACTCAAGGAGATGTTCGAGAAGGAGCCGATTAAGGCAGTAGAGAAGGTTCTTGGCGTAGATTTACCGGACGATGTGGTAGAGAAGGTAATCGACGGCGTTAAGGCGAAGCTGACCGCAGATAGCTTTTCTAAGGTAGCAGGCGCATTGAAGAAGCTGTTCTAAGAAAAATATGAGTAAAAAAGAGGTATCGGACGTTTGAAACGTTTGGTACCTCTTTTTGTATGAAAGGGAATGGTTGTTTCGCGACCGCGCGTTAGAGCAAGAGCTTGCGGGCAAATTCTTTTACAGGAAAGAGGGGAGTATAACAAAAAAGGATACTCATTCGAGTATCCTTATAAGCTGATGACGGGAATTGAACCCGTGACCCCTTCCTTACCAAGGAAGTGCTCTACCTCTGAGCCACATCAGCAAGCTTGTCTCTCAAGCACGAATCTAATGATAGCACAGGTTGAAGAAAAATGCAAGCATTATTTTAAAAAAATTTAAATTTTTTGTGTAATAGCTTCAATTCGTCCGTTTGGTGTGTTATACTGTAAAAAGAAAAAAGGCTGAAAAGCCGCTAAAATCAAGGATTGGAGAAAAGATATGAATAAGGAATGGTCGTTGGAAGAACTTTACAAAGGATATGAGGATTCTGCATTTCAGGAGGATATCAAGAAGCTGGAGCAGGCAGTTGCAACCTTTAACCGCTTGGCAGGAAATCTGGATGCGGCACAGCCGGCGAAAAGTATTCGCGAAATGCTGCTGGCATCGGAGGAGCTGACAGCACTGGCAGAGAGATTGTTTGTATTCTGCTCACTGAAGCAGAGCGTCAATACTTCGGACAATGATGCCGTAGCGTATATGGGAAAAATGGAGGATATGCTGAGCAATACGGCTAAGGCAGATACGGTGCTGGAGCAGTTTGTGGCAGCGCAGGAGAACTTAGAGGAACTGATTGCCTCAGATGATATATTAAAGGAATATGAGTACAAGTTAAAGCGAATCAAGCGGGAAGCGTGCTATTTGCTGAGCGAGGAGGTTGAGGAAGCCGTATCCAAGCTGAATGCATCGTCAGGAACGGCATGGTCGGATATGCACAGCTACCTGACCTCTACGGTAAAGGTAGACTATGAGGGCAAGGAAATGACCCTGCCGGCAATCCGTAATCTGGCATACAGCAAGGATGCCGCTGTGCGCAAGGCGGCATATGAGGCGGAGCTTGCCAGCTACGAGAAAATCAAGGATGCGATCACCTTTTCCTTAAACAGCATCAAAAAGCAGGTATTGACGATGGTAGAGCTGCGCGGATATGAGTCGCCGCTTGATATGACATTACAGCAGTCCGGAATGCAGAAAGAAACGCTGGATGCGATGTTTACGGCGATGAAGGAATATTTTCCGAAGTTTCACCAGTATTTAAAGAGAAAGGGAGAACTGCTCGGTCACAAGAATGGTCTGCCGTGGTATGAGCTGTTTGCACCGATGGGCAGTGTCAGCCGTACCTTTACGACGGAGGAGGCAAAGGATTATCTGGTAAATCTGTTACGTGGCTTCGCTCCGGATTTAGCAGAGATGGTAGAACGCGCGTTTGATGAGGCTTGGATTGATTTTTATCCGCACGAGGGTAAGGTAGGCGGTGCGTTCTGCTGCAATGTGCAGGGCTTAAAGCAGAGCCGTATCCTGACGAATTTTGACGGAAGCCTGAGTGATGTGGTAACTCTGGCACACGAGCTGGGACATGCATATCATAATGTGCAGATTCACAATCATCGTCCGGGCAATACCGATTATTCGATGCCGGTCGCAGAAACCGCTTCTACCTTTAATGAGACGGTGGTTATGGACGCGGCAATCGCGGCAGCGGATAAGGAGGAGCGGATTGCGTTGATTGAAAGCCAGCTGCAGGACATTACGCAGATTATGTGTGATATTTATTCCAGATACTTATTTGAGAGTGCGGTATTTGACAATCGCAATGAGGGCTTTATGTTTGCAGATCAGCTCAAGGAAATGATGCTTTCTGCACAGAAGGAGGCATATGGTGACGGTCTGGATGCCGAGTGCCTGCATCCGTATATGTGGGTGTGCAAGTGACATTATTATTCGACCGGAAACAGCTTCTACAACTTCCCATATGCATTCGGCGGCTTGTTTGCACGTGGTCTGTATGCAAAATACAAGGAGGAGGGAGAGGGATTTTTGCCGAAGTATCGTGCGTTATTGCATGCGACTCCGGTTTGCAGTGTTGAGGATGCTGCAAAGATTGCAGGCATTGATTTGACGAACCCTGATTTCTTCCGCAAGAGCTTACAGAGCTATGCGGAGCGTATTGATGAATTTTTGGAATTGACGAAATGATGAAACGATTATTACGATTAAAACGAATTTGGATTTTATTATTATATCCGCTGGCATTTTTGATGCTGTTTATAGCGTCAAAATCTGCTTGGGCGGCAGAGCATATTTTTGCCAGAGGCATTTTTAAAGCAATCAAGTGGATTATGGCGCATATCACCGGGTTATTGCCGTTTTCATTGATGGAAATCGGCATTCTGGTGCTTCCGGTGGCAGCAGTGGTACTCTTGGTGGTGTCGATTGTGCGTATGATCTTGAAGAAAGAGGAGCGGCTGTTCCGATTTTGTAAGGGAGTCATGAATCTGCTCTGTATCGGCGCGATTGTGGTATTTTTGCTATTTATCGGCTGCTCAATCAATTATTACCGATATACGCTGGCAGAACATTTGGAGCTGACGATTGAACCGGCATCGGGCGAGGAGCTGTACGAGCTGGTGGTCAGTCTGGCACAGGAGACCTCTGAGGTACGCGAGCAGCTGACGGATTGCGAGAATGAGGCAGGAGTTTACGAGCTGTCCTTTTCGACCAAGGAGCTTGGCAAGAAAGCAGTCAGTGCCTTTAAAAATCTGGCAGAGGAGCACTCGATTTTTGCAGGTTATTATCCGCAGCCGAAGCGAATAATCTTTTCAAGGGCGATGTCGGAGACCCAGCTGACCGGAATATTCTGTCCGTTTACGATGGAGGCAAATGTCAACATTGATGTGCCGGATTATTCGATTGGCTCGACAATGTGTCATGAGCTGGCACACCTGAATGGTTTTATCCGGGAGGATGAGGCGAATTATATTTCGTATCTGGCAGCGTGTGCTTCGGAGGACATCGAGCTGCAATACAGCGGGTTGATGGAAGCTCTGATTTTGTCCGGCAATGCGCTGTATCGAAAGGATGCCGATTTGTATGCCAAGGCACGAGGATATTATTCGGAGGCGGTGCTGCGGGATTTGCGGGATAATTCGGAATATTGGAAGCAGTATGAGGATACGGTCATCAGCAATACCACGGAAAAAATCAACGACACTTATCTCAAGGCAAACCATCAGGAGGATGGGGTGCAGAGCTATGGGCGTATGGTAGACTTGTTGCTGGCAGCGTATAAGAAGGAGAAATAGCAGCAAGAACTTGACATTTTATGAGAACCTGCTATAATATGTTACGGAATTGTTACAAAGGTTACGAAAATGTTAAGGAGATTTGTATGCGAGGGAAAAAACTTGTTTCAATTTTACTTATGCTGTGCCTGATTGCAGCGAGCGGTCAGAGCTTGGTCTATGCAGAGGAGACCACCGGAGAAGCAAAGAAGGAAAATGTGCTTTCCATTGAAGTTTCGAATGTAACCAACACATTGATGAGCGGATTGGCTCAGTCCGTAGCAGCGACGATTTCGCAGGAGCAGGCAAAGCTGCCAAAGTATACGGAAGAAGAGTTGATGTACCTTTCCTGTATTATTTATTGTGAAGCAGGAAATCAGGATTATGACGGTAAGGTTGCGGTAGCAAATGTAGTCATGAATCGTGCGAAAAGTGATTTGTTTGATCATGTAAACACGATTGAAGAGGTAATTTATGATTGCGAGCGTTGGGGGAGACAGTTCAGCCCTGCGTATAAGCGTGATTCCAACGGAAAGTGGACGACCAAGGGAAGCTCGTTAGAAAAAGCATTGACCATGTATCAGACCGGAGTGTATCCGAAGGACTGGCAGGAGCCGCAGATGGAAGAGTGTATTATCGCGGCCAAGGCAGCTTTGGAAGGAGAGTATGTATTAAAGGGAGAATACCTGTACTTTAATATGTCGATTTCAAAGAGTAAAGAGAAGTGTAAGAAGAACGGAAAAACATATCAGGTTATTGGATGTCATATCTTTTATTAGAGAAACATTTTTTAAGCCGTTGCAAAGAGAATCCAACCCATCGCGGATGTGCCTGCGATGGGTTGTTCGTTTGTGGCGGCTTTTGCAGTTGTATCTGTTGACAGGCGTGCAATTAATTTATATAATGAATTAGAAATCTAATTAGAGAATAAATAAAAGCAATGTATGGGAGGATTACAATTATGGAAAGCATCAAGGTACAGGCAATGAAGGTAGCACATCATGGCAGACAGGCAGATGGTATTTTTTATGCGTCGCAGGAAGAGGGACGTTATCCGGTGGTGGTTTTCAGCCATGGGTACAATGGTCATCAAAGTGATTTTGATTGGACCGCGAGGTATCTTGCAGAGCGAGGCATCTGTTCATTTTCACATACCTTCTGCGGTGGCTCGACCAGAGATGAAAGTGGTATGCCGACAACGGAAATGACCATTTTTACGGAGAAGGAGGATTTGCTTGCGGTTATTGATTTTGTGAAGCAGCTAGAGCAGGTGGATGCGGAGAGAATATTTGTATTTGGCGGAAGTCAGGGCGGCTTGGTAACCGCCTTGGCAGCGGAGGAGATTCCGGAGGAATTAAGAGGTATGATTTTGCTTTTTCCGGCATTTTGCATTGCAGATGACTGGAATAAGCGTTTTCCGAAGGAAGAGGATATCCCGGAGGCAGAGGTACTTTGGGATATGAAGCTTGGCAGGGTATTTTTTGAAAGTTTGCGCGGATTTGAGGTGTTTGAGCATGTTGGAAAATATGCAAAGAATATCTTAGTCATGCATGGCGACCTGGACCCGATTGTGGCATTGGGATACAGTGAGCGAATCGTTAATGCATATCCGCATGTGCAGCTGGAGGTATTCAAGGGCGAAGGACACGGCTTTACTCCGGAAGGAAATGAACGCATGACCGAGCTGTTGTATGAGTTTGTGAAAGCAAACATTTAGGAGGGGTAATATGCAGCAGAGACAGTTTTTTAAAACGGAAAGCGATTTTTACAGGGCTTGTACTCAGAGTGGAACATTACAGAGAATCTATTATACGTCCAATACCTATGATGAAGAAGCCAGAGAGATTAAGAAGGATGCGCTGGTATATCTGCCTTACGGTTATGATACACAGGAGAAATATGATGTTTTTTACTTGATGCATGGTGGCGGAGGAAATTCGGATGAGGTTTTTGGTGGTTTGGAAGCCAAAACGGATTTGAAAAATATTCTTGACCATATGATTGAGAAAAAAATAATCCGACCATTGATTGTAGTGGCACCTTCGTTTTATTACGAGGGCCGTACGGATGCACTAACGGAACGCAAGGCGGCAGGACTTTTAACACAGAATTTTCATCAGGAGCTGATTCGGGATTTGCTACCTGCCATTGAGGCAGAGTTCTCGGTAAAACAAGGAAGAGAGCATCGAGCCTTTGGCGGGTATTCGATGGGCTCGGAGGCAACGTGGAATGTATTTGCGAAATGTCTGGACAGTTTTCAATATTTTCTTCCGATGAGTGGTGACTGCTGGGCGGTCAAAATACAGGGAGGATTGTTATGCCCGCAGGAAACCGTGGATTATCTGGAAAACGCAGTGAAAAAAGCAGGAAAAGCAAAGGAGGAATATCAGCTTTTAGTGTGCGTGGGAGATGACGGAGTGGCTTATAAAGCGGTCGATACCATGGTACACGAGATGAGAAAACGTAAGGAGTATTTTGACTTTGGAGAAAGCTTTGAGAGTGGTAACATGATATATTGTGTTGCAGAGGGTGGAACCCATTCCTATGAATATTGTTATCAGTATATCCGTTGTGCGTTACCGCATTTTTTTACGAAGTAGAGGAAAACGACATGGGAGAAATCATTTTTCTGGCATTGATGGATACGCAGACGGCGCATTGGAATCGGAGCCGCATCGGCTTTCAGAAGCTGGATTTGTCGGATGGGCAGCCTAAGGTACTTTACATATTGCGAACGATGGAGGGCTGTGTACAGAAGGAATTGGCAAAGGTCTGCGATATTAAACCGTCGTCAATGACGGTTATGCTGGACCGATTGGAAGAAAAGGGCTATGTACGCCGGGAGGAAACGAAGGTTTCCGGCGGCAAGCGGGCATATCGGATTTATTTGACTGAAGAAGGACGGCAAATTGCAGAGAAGGTATTTTGGTTGATGGAAACGATAGAGGAAGAGTGTTTTCAGGGAATATCGGATACGGAAAAGCAATTATTGTTTGACTTATTAAAGCGAGTAAGAGATAATTTGATTAAGAGTAGCGAAGCGCTTTAGAATGGAGAATGGCGATGAAGAAGCATTGGAAAAAGAGTCTGGTTGCATTGAGCATGACAGGCATGATACTAAGCCTTGCAGGCTGTGGAAACGGTCAGGAGACGCAGGGACAGAACAACGAAAGTCAGGGAGCAGAAGCAACACCGCTTCCGACGGCGGCAGGTACCAATGAGGAAGACAAGCAAGGCACAGAAGCGACACAAACGCCTACGCCTACTGAGAAAGCACAGGGGGAATCAAGCGTGATAAGAAAAAAGAATCCGGAGCTGAATACAGACGCAACGGCTAAGAAAGAATTGGTGGAGGGAAGCATTGCCCGTGTGGCAGTACACGACCCATCGATTTTTAGAGAAGTGGACGAGGACGGCAACGTGGTATATTATGTGTTCGGAACGCATATTTCTTCGGCAAAGTCTGAGAATCTGGTGGATTGGACTATGTTTACCAATGGCTATCAGCCAAAGAACAATACCCACTATGGCGATTTGTCGGCGAATTTAAAGGAGTCCTTTGCCTGGGCAGGCGAGGACGATGCGGATTGTAAGGGCGGCTATGCAGTATGGGCGCCGGATGTCGTATACAGTGAGAATTATGTGAATGAGGACGGAAGTAAGGGTGCCTATATGATTTACTATTCGGTATCCTCTACTTATTGCCGTTCTGCGATTGGTTATGCGGTAGCCGATGAGGTAGAAGGACCATATACCTATAAAGGTACGTTAGTATATTCCGGTTTTACGATGATAAGCTCGAAGGATAACCGCAGTGATGTGGATAAGAAATGGACGAATACCAATATTGATGACCTGATGGCAGAGGGACGCATCGAGGGAGACTACAATCTTGTCTGGGGAACCAACCGCTACAATACGGATTATGCGCCAAATGCGATTGACCCGGCGATTTTTACGGATACAGACGGAAGAATGTGGATGTGCTATGGCTCCTGGTCGGGTGGAATATACCTGTTGGAATTGGACCCTGCGACCGGAGATGCGATTTATCCGGGAAAAGACGGAACGACCGAGGATGGCAGAGTAATTGATAAATATTTTGGTACCAGAATTGCCGGTGGTCATACCATTTCCGGCGAGGGTCCGTTTATCCTGTATGATGAGGCATCGGACTATTATTATTTGTATACAACCTACAATTATCTGGATTCCGTTAGTGGCTACAATATGCGTCTGTTCCGCGCGAAGAATCCGCAGGGACCATATCTGGATGCAGCAGGAAATAATGCAGTATTTGCATCTTCTACCACCAATCAGTACCAGATAGGAATTAAGGTAATGGGTAATTACAACTTATCGAATGTGAAGAAGGGTTATCGTTCTCCGGGACACTGCTCGGCATTTATTGATATGGACGGACAGAGATATCTGATTTATCATACCCGATTTGCAAGTGGCGGAGAAGGCTTTGAGGTACGGGTGCATCAGCAGTTTTTGAATGAGGATGGCTGGCCGGTAACAGCAGTATTTGAAAACCGGAATGATGTGATATCCGAAACCGGTTATGCGACCGGTGAGATTGCGGGTGTCTATGAGTTTATCAATCACGGTACCGGCTCGGACGGAGCAGGCGTAAAGGAACCGGAGATTGTGATTTTGTTGGAGGATGGCACCATAAGCGGAGACTATACCGGTACCTGGGCAGAAAAGGACGGCAGCTATCTGGCAACGTTTGAGATTGCCGGAGTGACTTATAAGGGTGTGTTTTTCAAGCAGCATGATGAGTTAACCCCAAGTCAGCCGATTATGACCTTTACTGCCATCGGAAGCAACAATGAAACCATCTGGGGCGTGAAGTATGCGGAAGGCACCGAGTATGTAGAGAAGGTGGTAGAAGAGAACGGAGCACCGTCTACCGATTTTGCAGCGGTTGATAAAGCACCGGTATTAAAGTATACCTTTGACAGGGAGGATGAGTTAGAGGTTGCCGGAGATGCCAAGATTGCAAATGGTGTTTTAAGTCTGGCAAAGACTGCTTCCTCTTACGGAAAGTCCTATGCGGTATTGCCGGATTTGACTGCGTATGATTTTAGCGAGGGAATCACTATTTCTGCGGATGTTCTGGTAAGTAAATATGCGACGGACTGGACTCCGATTTTTATGTTTGGAGACGGAGCAATCGGCAAGAGATGCCAGAGTCATGCGTACCATTTTACACAGGGCTTCAGCAGTGTTACCGACGATGCAAATGACCAAAAGACCGGATACTTTGGAGTAGATATCAGCAGACCGTATACCTGGGATTACTTTAGCCAGAACGAAGCACAGAATACATGGCATACCATAACCGTAACTATCACGGCATCGGAGATGAAGACTTACATCAATGGTAAAGTGGTTCAATCCGGTAAGGATAATTACGGCATGATTATGGATACGTTCCGGGTGGCTACGGGAAATTATCTGGGCGGCTCCTATTACAGTGACCCGGATTTTTGCGGCAAGTTGGATAATGTAGCGATTTATAACAGCTGCTTGTCGGAGGACGAGGTAGCTGCGCTTGCAGGAAAATAAAAGAAGAGAAGGAAAAGGGAACGACAGGCATAGTCGTTCTCTTTTTTGCATTAAGGGAAGTAGTTGCTTTGCAAACTCTTTTTGTATGAAAAAATGAAATTCGCACTTTTCTAAAAAGGGATAGTGTGGTATCATATTATTAGATATGTCTTAGGACAAATGGAAGAATAATTTGTAGTTCGCTGATTAGGGAATCCGACGGAGCTGCAATGGAAAGGCAAGGTTATATATGGACGAAACGAAAGAGATTTTGGCAGAAAAGGAAGAAAAAGAAGTCGTTTCCAAAAATTTTATCGAAATGATTATTGAGAAGGATATTGAGGCGGGGCATTGTACCGAAGTGGTAACACGTTTTCCACCGGAGCCGAACGGCTATCTGCACATCGGTCATGCGAAGTCGATTATCTTAAATTCCGGACTGGCAGCGAAGTACGGTGGTAAGTTTAACCTGCGTTTTGACGATACGAATCCGACGAAGGAAAAGACGGAGTTCGTACAGTCGATTATCGAGGATGTAAAGTGGCTGGGAGCAGATTTTGAGGAGCGTCTGTTCTTTGCATCGGATTATTTTGATCAGATGTATGAGGGCGCAGTAAAGCTGATTCAGAAGGGAAAAGCATTCGTATGTGACCTTTCGGCAGATGAAATCAGAGAGTACCGCGGTACCTTAAAGGAGCCGGGCAAGAACAGTCCGTATCGTGACCGCAGCATCGAAGAGAATTTGGATTTGTTCGAGCGTATGAAGAACGGTGAGTTCCCGGATGGTTCGAAGGTGCTTCGTGCAAAGATTGATATGGCATCCCCGAATATCAATATGCGAGACCCGGTTATTTACCGTATTGCACGTATGACACATCACAATACCGGCGATAAGTGGTGCATCTATCCGATGTACGATTTTGCACATCCGATTGAGGATGCGATTGAGGGTGTTTCCCATTCGATTTGTACGCTGGAGTTTGAGGATCACAGACCGCTTTATGACTGGGTAGTACGCGAGTTAGAGTATGAGAATCCGCCAAAGCAGATTGAGTTTGCAAAGCTGTATCTGACGAATGTGGTTACCGGAAAGCGTTATATCAAGAAGTTAGTTGAGGATGGTATTGTAGACGGCTGGGATGATCCGAGACTGGTATCCATCAGCGCACTTCGCAGACGCGGTTTTACACCGGAGTCCATCCGTATGTTTATGGAGCTTTGTGGTGTGGCAAAGGCAAACAGCTCGGTGGATTATGCGATGTTAGAGTATTGTGTCCGTGAGGATTTGAAGTTAAAGCGTCCGCGTGTGATGGCAGTGCTGGATCCGGTGAAGTTAGTAATTACCAATTATCCGGAGGGTCAGACCGAGTATCTTGAGGCGATGAACAACCCGGAGAATGAAGAAATGGGTACCCGTATGATACCGTTTACCAGAGAGCTGTATATCGAGCGTGAGGACTTTATGATAGAGCCTCCGAAGAAGTATTTCCGTCTGTTCCCGGGTAATGAGGTTCGTTTGATGAATGCTTATTTTGTAACCTGTACCGATTATGTGACCGATGAGACCGGCAAGGTAACGGAGATTCATTGTACCTACGATCCGGAGACCAAGAGCGGCTCGGGCTTTACCGGACGCAAGGTAAAGGGAACGATTCACTGGGTATCGGCAGAGCATGCGGTTCAGGTAGAGGCAAGATTATACGAGAACCTGATTGATGAGGAAAAGGGTGTATACAACGAGGACGGTACGATGAACATCAATCCGGATTCCGTAAGCATCCGCAAGGAGTGCTATGTAGAGCCGATTATCAAAGAGGCGAAGCCGTATGACAGCTATCAGTTCTTGAGAAACGGTTTCTTCTGTGTGGATTATAAGGATACGACAGAGGACAAGCTGGTATTTAACCGGGTAGCGTCGATGAAGAGTGGTTATAAGCCAAACTAATTGGTTTGCAATACAAAGAAGTAACGTACAAAGGTGGCGGCTGGGGACCGTCATGTAAGGAGAAGAAGCTGTAGCCCGGCAGCAGAAATGAGGTAGTGATGGGAAATTTATTTTCTGGATTGGATTCCCTGGGACTGGGAAAGCTGTCTGATATGAATGTATACGAGACAGAGGAAAAGGTAGAAAAGGTAAAGGAGGAGCAGAAGCCGGTAGAGCTGACCGAATCTGATTTTCTCTTTGATAAATCGTTTACCTGTCCGGTATGCGATAAGGAGTTTAAGGTTAAGACCGTGCGCACCGGTAAGGTAAAGCTGATTGCGGCGGATTCTGATTTGAGACCAAAGTATCAGACGGTGGATTCGTTAAAGTATGATGTTGTAGCGTGTCCGCACTGCGGCTATGCTGCACTGAACCGTTATTTCAACTATATGACCTCGGCACAGGCAAAGCTGATTAAGACGAATATTTCGGCTAATTTTAAGGGACTGGCTACCGAAGGTGATATTGTGACCTATGACGAAGCGATTACAAAGCATCGTCTGGCGCTGGTCAATGCGATTGTAAAGCACGCAAAATCCAGCGAGAAGGCATATACCTGCCTAAAGACTGCATGGCTGCTGCGCGGTAAGGTGGAAACCTTACCGGAGGATACGCCAAACCGCGAAGAAGTAATCAAGCAGTGCCAGACTGAGGAAAGAGAGTTCTTGGAGAACGCTTACAACGGCTTTATGGAGGCATTTCCGAAGGAACTGTTCCCAATGTGCGGCATGGATGAGAATACGGTATCTTATCTGGTGGCAGATTTGGCGCGTCGTCTCGGCAAGTATGAGGATGCGACTCGTTGGGTATCCAGAGTATTGGTATCGCGCAATTCCAATGAGCGTATTAAGGCGAAGTCCAGAGAGTTAAAGGAACTGATTGCAGCAGATATGAAGAAGAATCAGTAATTACATAGGTTCGGTGAGTGGCTGCACTGCATTACAAACCGGACAACAGAAATGAGGGAACGCATGAAAGAACAGCTTTATACCATACCGGTAAACGATGCCTTTGATGTAGATTGTGAGTGTCCGGTGTGCGAAATGTATCGCTCGCTGCAGACCGCAGCGGTGGAGTTCACAATGGGGCCGAGCTACATGGAGGATGATATCCGCATGGAGACCAATAAGGTCGGCTTTTGTGACAAGCATGTGAAGCAGCTTTATGGCAATCAGAATCGTCTTGGTCTGGCCTTGATTCTGCTGACGCATACGGAGCAGGTCATCAAGAATGCAGAGAAGCTGGCAAAGAGCGGCAGAGCAGCAGGCGGTCTGTTTAAAAAGCGTGAAACCTCCGGAGTAAAAGCTTATATGGATGGTTTGGATGCTTCCTGTTATATCTGCAACCGGATGGCAGGAATGTTTGAACGGTATCTGGTTACGGTCTTTTATCTGTACGAAACGGATGAGGAATTTCGTAAGAAGTTAGAGAAGTCGAAGGGCTTTTGTAACCGTCACTATGCGCTCTTGTATGAAATGGCGCCGTCGAGACTTTCCGGGCGGAAGTTAGAGGATTTTATTCAGGCGTTAAACAAGGTTTACTTGGAGAATCTGAAGCGGGTACGGGATGATTTGGAATGGTTTACGGATAAGTTTGATTATCGTTACGTCAATGAACCGTGGAAAAATTCCAAGGATGCATTGCAGCGGACGATTCAGAAATTAAATTCGATACCCGCAGATACGCTGGGCGAGAAGGAAAATTAAAAGAAAGAGTTTGCAAAGCAGATTCTTTAATGCGAAATGATTGCCCAATGAGTCAACGGATTCATTGGGCAATTTTGATATTCAAAAAGAATCATAGGCTTTTTACGAAGTGCGACGATTGCCTATATTCATCATTTTTCAACTGTGTCATATAGGTTGCAGCATCTTCGCAGCGCATGAGTCCGCTCATAATACAGGCGCCTTTCGCACCGACAGTGCGAACCGCGTGGATATTTTGGGGCTTGATTCCGCCGATTGCAAACACAGGAATCGTAACGTTTTGAATGATTTCCTGTAAAAAATCAATACCGCGTGGTGCAAGGTCTTTTTTGCAGTCGGTTGCAAAAATATGTCCGGCGATGATATAAGTGCAGCCAAGCTGTTCGGCTTCTCTTGCCTCCGTTACGGAATGGCAGGAGGAGCCGAGTTCTGAAAAATGAGTCTTTTCGCTTGGACTCATGCGGCGTAAAAGCGGCAGCGGCAGGTGGATTCTTTGGCAATCCAGCTCGATTGCCGTGGATAAAAAGCTATGCAGGATGCAGGGAACCTGATATTTTTTGCAAATATCCAATACCTGCGCTGCGAGTAGTTTATATTCTGCTTCGGATAAGTCCTTTTCACGCAATAAGATACCGGCAGGTGCAGTCTGTGCAATTGCTTCAATGCGGGTCTTAAAGTCGTCCCGGCACAGACCTCGATTTGTTATACATAAAATATCAGACATAGAGATAATCATTTAACACCGGTTGCAGTCCCTGTTCTGCAATGTCCCGGTACATTGTGTCAAAGCTGCGGCTGTCATTGATTTCAAACTGTTCATCACCTTCGGTGCTATCAGACTCCTTTCCCGTATACTTGCTTTCGTGGTCGCCGATGCCGGTAGAAACTCCGGCAGAAACCTTGGTAGCGGCAATCTTTACGATACCGTTTCGAAACTCTGCGCTTTCGCGGGAGGATACCGTAATACCTACGAATGGCAGGAAAATGCGGTAGGCGCAGAGAATCTGGCATAGCTGCTTTTCGTGGACATCCAACGGATTGATTTGCTCATTGTTGATAATCGGACGCAGACGCGGGCAGGAGAGGGACATCTCTGCCTGTGGGTATTTACGCTGCAAATAATATACATGCAGGGCACTGGCAAGCGCATCCTTGCGAAAGTCGGACAGACCGAGCAGTGCCGAGAATGCTACACCGCGCATACCTCCGCGCAGGGCGCGCTCCTGTGCATCGAAGCGATACGGCCAGATACGCTTATGACCGAGCAGGTGCAGCTCCTCATAGCGCTTGGTATCGTAGGTTTCCTGAAATACAGTCACATAGTCCGCACCGCATTCGTGCAGGTAGCGGTAATCTTCGGTATTGACCGGATAAATCTCTAAGCCTACCATGCGGAAATACTTTCGTGCCAGCTTGCAAGCCTCACCGATATATCGGATATCACTTTTTGCCTGACTTTCCCCGGTCAGAAGGAGAATTTCCTCCATGCCGGAATCGGCAATGATTTTCATCTCATGCTCAATCTGTTCTGTGGTCAGCTTCATGCGGTTGATATGATTGTAGCAGTTGAAGCCACAGTAAACACAGTAGTTTTCGCAATAGTTAGCAATATAGAGCGGGGTAAACAGATACACCGTATTGCCGAAGTGCTTTCGTGTTTCCAAGCGTGCTTTCTGTGCCAGCTGCTCTAAAAAAGGTTCGGCAGCAGGGGAAAGGAGCGCTTTGAAATCCTCAATGGAGCAGCGTTCATGTTCCAGGGCAGCTTTTACATCCTTTGCAGTATATTGCGAATAGTCGTAGGTATTCATTTGTTCCATAACACGGGCGCAGACCTCGGAGTCAATCTGCTCCATACCGGGCAGATATTCCATGTGATTGGTCCGGGAGGCTGGCTCCGTTTCTAATTGATGTTTTCTGGCAAGTGCCGCAGGAGACAGATGCTCCGAGTCAACAAAGAATTGATTTTCCATTACAATCTCCATTTCATTAGTCATGTAAAAATCCGGTCAGCGGGTCGGAAGCAGAAGCACCGCGGACGAGTACTCTGCCGAGACCGGAGAGATATGCCTTTCTGCCGGCTTCGATTGCCTGACGGAAGGCAGCCGCCATCAGAGGCAGGTCTCCGGCGGTGGCAAGAGCAGTGTTTGCCATAATAGCGGCAGCCCCCATCTCCATTGCCTCGCAGGCCTGGGATGGTCTGCCGATACCGGCATCCACAATGATAGGCAGGTCAATTTCGTCAATCAGAATCTGAATGAACTCCCGGGTAGCTAATCCTTTGTTCGAGCCGATAGGAGAAGCCAGTGGCATGATGGATGCGGCACCGGCATTTACAAGGTCTCTCGCTACATTCAAATCCGGGTACATATAAGGCATAACCACAAAGCCCTCTTTGGCGAGGATTTCCGTTGCCTTGATGGTTTCAGCATTGTCCGGCAGAAGATATTTCGAATCGCGCATGATTTCGATTTTTACGAAATTACCGCAGCCAAGCTCTCTGGCAAGACGAGCGATACGAACGGCTTCCTCTGCATTTCTGGCGCCGGAGGTATTTGGAAGCAGGGTAACGCCCTTTGGAATATAATCGAGAATGTTTTCCTGCTCCTTTGTATTGGCGCGGCGAACCGCGAGTGTGATAAGCTCTGCACCGGCATCCCTCACAGCTGCCTCAATCAGATTGAGCGAGTATTTACCGGAGCCTAAGATAAATCTGGACTGAAATTCATGTCCACCAATGATAAGTTTGTCGTTTTGCATGATAATCTCCATTCTTTCTTGTTTTGTTACACCTCATATTCTCCGGCAAGGATGCGAAGAGCCATATGTGCCTGATGCGCGGCGCAGAGCATGACGCGGGGCGCGACAAGTCCCATACCGTCGGCAATATCGCTGGTACCGTCCCCGCATAAGTAGAAGTGCTTTGAAATTTTGCGGGTCTGAATCGTATTTGCGGAGGCTAAGCCAGCCATGCCGGATGCAGCAATCAGATATTTGTCCGGAAAATGTTCCAGCACTCCGTTGACCAGCATGGCTTTTGCCTCGGCACAGTCGAATGCCTCGCAGATAATGTCTGCATCTGCCAGTAATTCCTGCAGGTTGTCTTCGGTAACGCGGCAGGTATGCAGAGTAAGCTCTATATAAGGTGCGACGGATTGCAGAACCTGCTTTAATGCCTGCGTTTTCGGAAGTCCGATTTGAGTTGCAAGGTACTGTTGGCGGTGCAGATTGGACAAATCGACCTTATCAAAGTCGATGAGTGTCAGTTTGCCGACTCCGGCGCGGGCGAGAGAAAGCGCAATGTTCGAGCCCAAGCCGCCCAGCCCGCAGATGGCGACATGAGCGCCGGAAAAGCATGCCTGCAGCTCCTTGCCATGTCGCGCGTTTAGCGCGTTAAAAAACGCTTCTTTGGTGGGATATGACGGATTCATATCAGCCACCTCCAACGAAGCTGACGACTTCGATGACATCGCCATCTGCCAGTACAGTATCAGCATAGCTTGCCTTAGGAACGATTTCGCCGTTTCGCTCCACGGCAATCTGCGTCGGCTTGTAGTTGTTGGTTTCTAAATACTCTGCCAGCGTCTTTCCGGCGATATCAAATTCGGTTCCGTTGATTTTTACCATGTTTACCTCCATTCAAAA
>JAFTQM010000051.1 GCA_017462755.1 Lachnospiraceae bacterium
GCATCTGTACACGAAGTTTTGCATCAAGGTTGGAAAGAGGTTCGTACATAAGTAATACTTTAGGGCTACGAACAATAGCACGACCCATAGCAACTCGCTGTCTCTGACCACCGGAAAGAGCCTTCGGCTTACGATCTAATAAATGCTCAATATCAAGAATCTTAGCTGCCTCATGAACTAACTTGTCAATCTGATCCTTTGGAGTCTTTCTTAACTTCAGACCGAATGCCATGTTGTCATATACGGACATATGTGGGTACAGAGCGTAGTTCTGGAATACCATCGCGATATCTCTGTCCTTTGGCTCTACGTCGTTCATGATCTTATCGCCAATCCAAAGCTCACCACCGGTGATTTCCTCAAGACCTGCGATCATACGAAGGGTAGTAGACTTACCACATCCGGATGGACCTACGAAGATGATGAACTCCTTGTCCTGTACTTCGAGGTTAAAATTCTTAACAGCTACAAATCCGTTTGGATAAGTCTTGTTAATATTCTTTAAAGATAAACTTGCCATTTTTGTTCCTCCTCATAAATAATTCACTTATGCTTTTTTTCGTTCACAAAAAATACATTTTCAATGCATGTGCTTATTGTACACCATATCAGAGCAAAATACCATAGATTAATTATACAAATAACGTTTTTGCATTTTGTCTAATTTGCATACCACACACGCCCTTTTTCCTTTTTATCTAGTTTTTTTGTATAATTTACTTATTTTCCTGTTTAAATTCTATAAAACCTTCCCCTTTTACCTCCCTCGCATCGCAAACTACGACAAAAGCAAGGGGGTCTTTTTTGTTCACTATGTCCAAAACTACGACCATCTCTTTTTTGGAAACCACACAAAACAGCATTTTTTTCTCCATATCGGAGTACATTCCTCTGGCATAAATGCCGGTAACACCGCGATCCACGATTGTCAAAATCTCTTCTGCAATTTCCTGATGCTTATCTGAAATAATATATGCCATCTTGGCAAATTTCATACCCTCTAAAATATTGTCCGATACCTTCGCCACAATATACACGGCAATAATGGCATACAGCGCCTTATTTAAACCGAATACAAAGATACCCATGACCACGATGACACCGTCCACCAGATTCATCAGCTGCGGCACTGAGTAATGCTTTTTCTTCTCATGAATCAGCATACAGAGGACATCGGTTCCTCCCGTTGTCGACATTGTCGAAAGCACCATACCCATACCGGTACCGCTGATGACACCGCCAACAACGCAGGCAAGCAGCAAATCCTCTGCAAAGAAGTTTGTCTGCGGAAGAATATAGATAAAAAAGGACAACATCCCCGTTGCAATCAATGTGCGACTTACAAACTTCCAGCCAAAGGCTTTTAAGGATAACAGGAGCAACGGAATATTACACACCAGGTTTGTCAGCCAGACCGGAAGCTCAAAGGATAAATATTTTCCGGAAAGATATTTTACCACAATACCAAGACCTGTAACACCTCCGGTTACCATCCCTGCCGGGTCAAAGATAACATTGACCGCAAACGCAATCAAAAATGTTCCCGCAATCAAGACAATCCAGTTTCTCACTTTATTGTTTTCCCAATCTGCAATCATACGATTCCTCCATTGGCCAAGCCATTTCTCAATTCTTTTCTTTCTATTTCATTGTATAGCTTCCGCTTACAAATACTGTTGTATTCGCCGTTGCCACAAAACCGGACGCATCCGAGGGCGATAAATAAAGCTGATAGCGCGTCATTGCATTGTCCTTGCGCAGCAGCTCTCCCTTGGTCAGGTTTACCAAACCGCCGACACCTAACACCGTACCGCCGCCATCATAGATTACAGCCTCCGCTCCGGCATGCAGAAAAATCTGCTTTCCTTTTGCCAAAGTAACACGCACGAAGCTGCCCGACACCTCTGCCAGCTGCTCCTCTAAATATGATTTCGTAATCAGCGGGTCCGCAACAGAGCCCGGCTGCGCATTTGAGGCACCCTTTACCGTTCCGGCATGATACAATGCAACACCTGCAACAATCAGCAAAAATACCGCCAGACATTGTCCGGCACGTTTCTTCGTTCGATTTTTCTTCTCTTCCATATATTTCCCCTTTCCCAAACGCTTATACTTCATACACTCTTATTGCTCCGTATACAAGCCGGACAACTGCTGTGACATCCGCTCCAAATTCAAGCTGTAATGCTCTGTTTCCTGTTTGCCTGCAGCAAGCTCCGTCGTAACATCACTTCCGTTTAACACCGCAATTACCTCCGCATACGGACGCAAGCCTGCCGACTGTCCCGTCGCCAAAGCTTCACCCATGACCTGCTCTGCCTGCTCCAATATCGTCAGCTGCTGCAATACCTGCTTTTCTAACTGCGGCAGTGCGAGCCACTGCTTCGCCTCCTCCGTCAGCACCATAATACCGCCATCCTGCTTAAGCCATCCGTGGATATCCTTTGCCTGCAGCGTCCACACCTGATCAAATTTGCATACATACAGACTTTCAAAAATCGAGCCTAACACTGCGCCAATCCGTTCTTTCCCCACATACACCGGCAAAATTCCCAGCTCAAATACCTGTGGTATCGTCGGAAACTCCGCAGATAACGTCCGATAAAGTGTATCCGGCAAATTCATATAAGCATCGAGCGGCACCGTGACCAGCTTTGCTTCCTCACGCTCCGCATTCAGGTATCCCGCTACCACCGTCTGCAGATTGCCGTCCGCTCCCAGCAAAACATACAAATCCCGTCGTTCGATGGACGGCATGACTACCACCGGCTCCGTCGTAGTCTCCGCAAGAATCACCGACTCTGCCGCTTTCTCACGTTCTGTCCGCACCTGCTGTACATAATCTGCAATTTCCGTCGGCACCGCAAAGCTCTTTTGCATATACATATATCCGGCAAAAAAAGCGCCGCTTACCAGACACAGCTCCAGTATCAGCACACACACCGATAATTTTCTATTATTTTTCATTGGTTTCCTCATTTTCTTTCATTATAAGTTTAGGGAAGCACTGAATTAATCAGTGCTTCCTTAGTATAATTGTAAGCAAAAATAATGTCAAGCTTGCAAATATCCGAATCTTTGCTATACTTGTAGCCAAAGGAAGCCTGTTACAGGGTGCTTTTTGTATTATGTGAATTCATAGAAATGAGGGAATACATGAAATCAGTTCTGGTTACCGGAGCCTCGCGCGGAATCGGTCGTGCAATCGCATTACGCTTTGCCGCCGAAGGCTACCACGTCGCAATAACCGGTTTGTCCCATAAGGACGAATTGTATGAATTAAAGAATCAAATCGAACAATACGGAGTTTCCTGCCTGCCCTATCTTGCAGATGCAGCCTCCTATCCTGCCATGCAGCAGGTAGTAGAAGATGTGCTGAAGCAGTGGGGGCATTTGGACATTCTGATTAACAATGCCGGCATTGCTGCACTGACTCTTTTTACCGATATGCAGCCTGCCGAATACGAGCGCATGATTTCCGTCAATCTGCTCTCCGTTATGCACAGCTGTCATTTGGTCGTCCCATCGATGGTTGCCCGCAAATCCGGCCGAATCATCAATATCTCCTCCGTTTGGGGAATTTGCGGTGCCTCCTGCGAGGCTGCATACTCTGCTGCCAAAAGTGGTGTCGGCGGATTTACCCGCGCCTTGGGTAAGGAGCTCGCTCCCTCCGGCATTGCTGTCAACGCCATTGCCTTTGGCGTAATCGATACCGACATGAACCGCAAGCACCTGACACCGGAGGATTTGGACGCACTGGCAGAGGAGATTCCTGCAGGGCGCATGGCTACCACTGCCGAAGCAGCCGAGGCGGTCTGGCAGCTTGCCTGCAATCCTGTCTATCTGACCGGTCAGGTCATCGCCTTCGACGGCGGATATATATAGTGAAAAGCCCTGCGTGGGAAACCATCTCTAAGACGGATTCCCCGCAAGGCTTTTTTATTATTTCTCATTTGGCTCTACATTTTGCAACAGTGCCACAGCATCCTCCGATGCCAGATATCCGTAGTAATAACGGCTATCCTCCCACTTCTCTTCCTCATCTTTCTGCATTGCCATCAATTCAACATAATACCGATAACCATCATAAATCATGAACTGATTCTCCTCCACCAGATACTTCGAAAGCGCTGCAATCAGCTCAGCATCCTTCGACCGTTTTAATTCATAACTATTTCCGGTTACGTTATCATAGATATACATCCTCTGAATTCCATCTATAAAATCCTGCTCCAGCTCCAACTGCATATGCTCCTCCAGCCATGCAATCGTCTTGGTAAAGGATGCATACACCGGATATTCCAAGGTCTCCATATGATAATAATCGTCCTCACTGGTTATCCTCTTATCCGGATCAATCAAAAATCCAATGCAGTATACACTCTGATTCTCCAACACCTCATCGAACGTCAGCCCCTTAAACTCTTCCTTGTAAATCTCCAAAAATTCTCTGCTTGCCTTCGTATCCGTGTATTTGACACTATCAAAATATCCCTGCATCGACAAACCGGCAAGACAGTCCATCACCTCCTCATGATAAATCGCATAAAGCATTTCCTTATACTCTTCCGATTCGTACACCGCACTTACCAGCTCCCGCAGCTTCGAATCACTCAAATCCAGCGTATAGTCACGATGCACCTCTTTTCCGTTCTTGAGACGGTAGGTTACATCCAACGTATACCAGCTGCTTACATAAACGCTGTCATACTTGTAGCTGCCGTATGCCACCTCCGAGGTTACTGCATAATAGCCCGGCTTTGCCACCTCTTCTTCCGGAATATGCTCTGTCAGATATTCAAGCAACGGATACAGCACATCCATATCATAATAACATTCTTCAGTCAACTGATAGTCCCAATTATAATCTAACTTCGGCGATGACAAATCCCAACGGGATGCCCAATCCTCAAAGCTAAACAGTATCGAAACGCCCTTCAAATCCTCCTTTTCCGGCAAATAGCGGTCATAGCCGCCCCAGTCAAAGCGGAAGAAACAGGTCAGCAACAAGCTCAGTACCACGCCAACCAGCAAATCCCATTTTTTCCGGAACATCGCGCGAATATCCGCCTGATAGATAACCTCCATCGCGCAGCAGACAATGAGCGCACCGCACACCGTACCGAAGAACAGCCAGCCCAAACTTCTTTCCGAATTAATCATATAGAAGAAAATACCGATTCCCGTACCTGCCGGAAGCACCGTCAGGAACTTTACAATTGGACGACTGATACTAAATGCCATCGCACTGCCCGCACTCTCCGAACGACGCTTTTTGAACAGCACCACCGATATCACAAGCAACACTGCAAGCATTGCAAGCGTTCCAAGCAATACCCCTGCAGGAAGCGGTGTAACAACCATCGTTGTCCCTTCCAGACGACTAAGCAGCTGCGGCTGGTCGTTCCATATATGATCACTCATTCGAAAAATGCAATCCTTCGGTCTCTGATCCATCAACTCAAAATTCTTGTACAATCGCGAAAATGGTGCAAGCCACTGCGTTACATGAAAGACGTTCTCTGCCGAACGACTGCTGTAGGTACTGAAAAACAGTTCGCCAAGCGACATAAACAGTCCATAAACAATCAACGCATAAAAGTTCAGATACAGGGTTCCAAGCACCGAAATAATCAGTTTTCCGGTCAATTCAACCGCAAGCACCGTAATGGTATAAATCAGCAAAAACATCAGTGCAAACATCAGATAACCATAAAAGACATTTGCCAACAGATATTTTACCAGAATGCCTTTCCACATAAGTACCAGCAGCATTGCCAGAATACCCAACAGATAGGTTGCCAGATAGATTACCACACCTGCCAGATACTGACTTGCAAACAACAGCTCCCGCTTTACCGGTAGCGCATGATAACAATCTGTCATACGCGAGGAATGCAGATGCTTGAAGCAGCTCATTGCCAGTACAATCGCTGCTATCACCGTAATCAAGGTAAGCATCGGCGAGGTAGCACCATAAATCTGGTTCAAATCATACAATGTGCTAATCGTCTTATCCACCATATCCATCGCCGACAATACCGGGAAGCAGAAAAACCATGCCAAAAGCAGCAGTACAATACTCCACAGCTGACGCTTGATATTCTCCCGCAACAAATTACAAAATAAGCGACTTGATGTCATAGCCTGCCACCTCCGTTTCACTAATAAATATTTCCTCCAGCGAGAGCGGCAGTACCTCATAGAATATCGGCGAAGCCGCCTCCATCTTCGCAATGATGTCTCCCTCTACACCTCGAAGTGTCAGCGTATACAGTCTGCCACGCTGCTCCTTCTTCATAATATCAAAGCCTGCCAAAAGCTCCGTTACATCCTGATTTGCTTCAAATGCACACTGAACCTTATGAATCGCCAGCTTCATATCGTCCAAATCCTTAGAGAACAGGATTCCGCCCTTGTGCAACAATCCGACATGATCACAAATATCCTCCAGCTCACGCAAATTGTGCGATGCAATGACCGGAGTCATCTGACGCTCTTCGATTTCCTTCGCAAAGATACTCTTCACTGCCTGACGCATAACCGGGTCTAAGCCGTCAAAGGTCTCGTCACAAAACAAATACTTCGTACCCGCACACACACCCAGCAGAATAGACAGCTGTTTTTTCATACCTTTAGAAAAGGTCGATACTCTCCGTTTCTTTTCCAAGCCAAACTGTCCCAACATCTCTGCAAATCTCGCCCGGTCAAAGCGTTCATAAATCGACGCATAAAATTTCTCCATATCCGCCGGTGTCGCATTGGAAAAGAAATACGCATCATCCGGAATATAAAAAATCTCCTTTTTCACCTTTGGATTTTCAAAAACATCCTCACCGTCTACCAGCACTCTGCCGCTATCCGATTTCAGGATACCCGCCATCATACGCATCAGCGTACTCTTTCCGGCACCGTTCGTTCCGATCAGTCCATAGACAGAGCCCTCTGTAATACCGGCGCTAATCCCATCGACCGCTTTGATATCCGCAAAGCTCTTGCTGATTTGTTCAATCTCTATCATAACTTACGCTCCCCCTCTCCTTCGGCATTCCGATTTCGCTCCATTACCAATGCCGCATCCGCAGGCTCTACCTTTCCCATGCTCCATGCCTGCTGCGTCATCTGCTGCCATCGTGCTTCATCCAGTCCCAGCTGTCCTGCCTTTCGCGCCAGCTCTGCCAGACCGCCAAGCAGCTCCTTTTGCTGATTTTCCTGTATCTCACTGCCATCTGCTACAAAGTTTCCCTTGCCCTTGACACAGTAGATAATACCCTTCTGCTCCAGCTCCGTGTATGCCCGCTGTACCGTATTCGGATTCAGCGACAGTTCCATCGCCAGACTCCGCACACTCGGCAACTGCTCCCCCGGTGCAAACAAATTCCGCCGGATCATTTCCGTCATGCCATCCACAATCTGCTCATAGATTGGCCGCCGATCCTTATAATTAATTAGTATCACCACTCCTCCTCCTTTTCTTTTTCAACTGTACTATTACACTTAATACAGTTGCAGTATAACATTACAGGGAGGCATTGTCAATATGTCTCCCTGTAATTTCTTCCATTTTAATCTTATAGCATCTTCTTTTTCTTTAAAATCAATAATACCGTAGTACAAATCAAAAACGTAATCGCACAGACAATTCCGAAGCCAAACGAGCTGCCTGCAAACGGTATACTGGAATTTTTGACATTCATACCAAAGAATCCGGAAATAATCGTCGGTATCGCCATGACAATCGTAATCGCCGCCAAATATTTCATGACGTTGTTCAGCCGGTTATCAATAATTGAGGAAAGCAGCTCTCTCGTACCATTGATAATATCACGATAAATCGTCGTCATTTCAATCGCCTGCTTATTCTCGACAATGACATCATCCAACAGCTCCTGATCCTCTGGGAACTGCTCCAGCCGCTTATACCTAGTCAGACGATCCAGCACGACACCATTCGAGCGAAGCGAGGTAGCAAAGTAAACCAGCGTCGATTCTAACTCATGCAGCTCGACCAAATCCATATCCTTCGTATCGCCCTCCACGCGGCTCTCAATCGCCATACGCTTTTTGTCGATAATCCGCAGATTGTTCTGATACAGGGCTGCCACCCGGAACAATATCTGATATACAAAACGCATCTTCTTTTTTGTGCTGAATTCCTTGGTCCGCTCATGAATAAATCGCTGCAAAATCGGCGTATCGCGGTTGCATACCGTAATAATCATCTCCTGCGTCAGTAAAATACCGAGCGGAATGGTCGTATACGCTTCCTTTTCATGACGAAGCTCTGTGGCCGGAATATCGACCAGAATCAGCGTGTAGCCATCCTCCAGCTCGATACGCGCACTTTCTTCCTCATCCACTGCTGCCAACAGGTCAGGAATATCAATTCCCAGCCGTCTGCTGACCAGGCGCGCTTCATCCTCTGTCGGCTTTACCATATGAATCCAGCAGCCCGCTGTGATTTCATTCTGCTCATGCAACAGGCTGTCATCTGTTTTATAAATTTTAACCAAAACTATCACCTCTTTATATTGCTATATCCACATTTCTTCCGCGCAGAAACATAGCATCCTGCGCCTTTCTCTCCTGCTGATATGGATTTGTCTCATTCGGATACTGAATCATTGTGCGGGTCGTACCACCCGATACATATGTTCTGCCGCATTCCGGACAAACAGAGGTGTGAATTGATACAGAGGCATTGATTACTTTTCCGCCCTTTTCGGCTGCCTTGGTATACGCATTGGAAACATGTTCTCCCTCATGCGCGCGCACGACAGCACCGGCAGCTCCCGGAGCAATATGGGCTGCTGCCTTAAACGAAACATTTTCATCCGAACCATCCTGATATTTTCTCTCCTTACAGGTCTGGCACTCCGTCGGAGCTACTCTTCCTGTCGTGCCATTCTTCTGTCCGTCAATCCCAAGCCTTCCGGCTGTAGCGGCAGTGCCGGCTTCCGTGGGTCGTCCTGCACTCTGGACTGCCGCAACGCCCATATTTACTGCACCGGATGCAGAGCTCTGCACATTTCCCGCATAGCCTGCTCCATAAGCATAACCATTCGAAATACCACCGATATTCAACACTGCCACCTCCATTCTGTATCATGCTTCATTTTGTTTATAGTATAGAACGTTTTCACCGAAAGGTCAATCTTTAATTCCCCGATACAGCCTGCGCAAAAAACGATAAAGCTTTTCACCGCCAAGCTTTCGAAGCATTGCCTTAGCACGAATCACGATATAAGGCTCCGGGCGATAATCCCCATATTTTTCTGCAACGTATGAAAATCCGTTTTCCCGATAGTCCGCAAAAAACTGCTCCCGCTCCCCCGGCTTTTCGACCGGTCTGCGCATGGCGCTATGCCGATACGGATATCCCGTAACCTCCTGCCATTCTATTTCCTCTAACACCTTACGAATCCACGCACGTCCTTTTTTCGTATTGCCAAGCACCAAAGAGCAGCCCTTATCATCCTCATGAAAGCCCGGTACTGCCTTCTCATGTCCCCAAAAATCCGCCAGCGTAACATCGCTCGGTCTGCACTTATTTGTATAAATACATTGATAACAGGAGGGTCTTAACATCATATTCCTTCCATACAAGGATGCGTAGATTTTTGAAGAATATTCCGCTCCCTTTACCACCAGACTCTCATGATGCGCCTGCCATCCGAAGCGTTTCTTATTCCGAAAATCTACTTGCTCCACCTTGCCCCGCAGCTCTTTTTCCCGCAGCCGCAAAAATTCCTGCCACATCAAATCACTCGGTACTCCGTGACAAAGGATATCCACCAGATAAAGCTTCTTTCTAAGCTTTTCACCGCAATACGCCCGAAGCGCCGCCGTTTGGCAGGGCGTTCCGCTAAACAGCACCTTCTCACCTGCACTAAGCTTCTCCTTTATTTCCAAAAAGCAATTGCCCAACTCACTTTGGACATACTTTGAACCGCGCAGCTCATCCCGCTCTCCTGCTGTCGTCGCGCATTTATGTATTACTTTAAAATGTTCCCCATATCCGGCTCCGTAAATCGTTCCGCCACTTTCCAATATATAATCCGAAATCGCGGTAAACATTCCACCGGAGCGGGAAGCCTCCCGTACCTCTTCCTTCTTGTGCTTCACGGCATAGCCGGTCTGCTTTGGTTCGGTTTCCTCTCTCTCATATCCGTTTTGAAATACGCACACCGTCTTACATAGTCCGCAATTCACACATTTCTCGTCATCTACCTGCGGATACAAAAATCCCTCCGCGTCCGGCTCCATCCGAATGGCACCTCTCGGACATATACTCATACAAGCCGTACAGCCGCAGCAATTACCCTTTTCCTCAAATAGCTTCATACCCACACCTACCCACATTTTTTACTACCATCCCCATTATACTACAAATCTCGTACCAAGTCACTCGGAAACCGTAACAAACTCTTGCGTTTCCGCAATCATCCGTCTGCCGCAGGCGCAAAATACGGAAACACAAGCAAACTCTATTGCCAAAACGAGCATATCGTATTAGACTAACACTGTAAAAGATTATTTCAGAAAGCGAGGCTGCTTATGTTTTTGAAAAAATCAGGATTTTACAAAAGAAACATAGCCATTCTGGCTGCTGCATGCTCCATCCTTAGCGGCTGTGCAGCAGACAAATCCGGCAAGTCCAAACCGGACACTCCGATTACTGATACACCAACGGCAAAAGACGCTGCTACACCGGAGGATTCTTATATTCCCAAAGAAACCGTAACCCTGAATCTATATTCCGACCTCTCCTCGTTCCAAGGCATCCAGCAGGGTTGGTTTGCCGAGGTTATGGAGGATAAATTCAATGTCCGGCTAAATATCATCATGGCAGATAATGACACTACGGACAATCGCTACAAAGGTGCCTACGACCTTATCATTTCCGGCTCCTGTCAGAGCGAGGCTTTTCAAGAAGCAATGAATCAGGGATATTTTCTCGACTGGAACGATTACGATACTGGGAAATATGCGCCCTACATCAGCAAAAATCTGACAAGCTCCTATATTTCTTACCCTGCCGATACTTCCGAGCATATTTACGGGCTCTATACCGGCACCAGCCTTCCAAGCGACCATACGGACCCCATTTACTCCTGGGAGCTGCGGTATGATTATTACGAGGAGCTTGGCAAGCCTGAGATTGCAACTCTTGAGGACTGGGTAACGGTTCTTGCGCAAATGAAAGAAAACCATCCGGTCAATGATGCCGGTGAAGAGGTCTACGGCATTTCCTACCATAACGAGTGGGATGACGGAATGCTGTTTGGTGTGCAGGACTTTGTCTGTGCATATTACGGCTATGAGGCGGGCGGTTTGGGCTTTTACGATTGGGAAAACCGAAAATATTACGGAACCTTGGCTATGGAGACGGACGGAAGCTACGGCCCTTATCTGCGGATGCTGAAATTGAGCAACGAGCTGTATCGCAAGGGACTTCTCAATCCCGACTCCGAAACTCAGGATTACAATAACGCCATCACCAAGCTGGTTGCTGACGGTCGGGTGCTTGCCTCCTTTGCCGCATACTCCGGCTCCTCGATTAATGAAAAGCTGTATCCTGTTATCCCAACCGAAGCAAAGCTTCTCGCTTACGAGCTCGGTCATATTTCCAATCGCGGTATTTCCATCGACAGCGAAACCAAATACCCGGAATTGTGTATGGCCATCCTCGATTACTTCTATTCTCCGGAAGGGATGATGACCATGCAGTACGGTCCAAAGGGAGAATGCTGGGACTATGATGCGGACGGACTTACCTTTCTCACTGATTTTGGAAGCACCTGCTTGTTTGAGCGTTCTACTCCTCGCGGTCCTTTGTATTTTGCTGACGGCATGCCAATGTTCAATATCAGCCCATACAATCTCATGTCCAAAAACCCGGAGACCGGAGAGCCTTATGCCTTCCAATACTGGACCAATGCGCCAGCCGAGCCTGCAGGCAATTCCTCGACTGCTTCCGCAGCTCCTCTCAATGACGAACTGAAACGCTCGTGGTGTGAATGGAGCGCTTCCGCTTCTGTTGAACAATACATGAATACGCTGGAACCACATTATATTGCTCCGAATGTCAGTATCATCCATTTTTCCAAAACCGAACTAAGCGGGCAATATGAGGCAGTTTCGGATATTATTATCAGCCAATCCTGGAAAGCAATCAAAGCCTCCGACGATGAGACATTCAATCAAATCGTGCAAGAGATGACCGCAGCTGCCATACAGGCCGGCTATAACGAATGCGTCACTTACGAAGAGACACATTATCAGAGCTTACAAAAATGAGTCAAAAAATGAGTTAAGCCAAACGGCTTAACTCATTTTATTATTACCTGAATCAACAATATAATCGCTACTATATTCAGCACATTGGCTACCAGCTTGAGTGATTTCTTCACAAAAAATGTTTTCGGACGCTCTTTATATTGCAATTCTGTTTTTGCATACAGTGCTTCCAGAATTCCACGAAAGGTTCTCTCGATACCAATCCAGTCACAATAGGAATTCATTACCTTACCAAACTCCAGCAAAAACCATACATCCAGTCCCAATGCCGCACTTATCGCAATAAACCACTGTGCCCATTCCACAAAACCGCTCAAATTCTCAGCTCTTATCTGCGTCACAACTTCAGCTCCCAGAAAAAACAGTCCAATCAGAAGCGTCAGGAACTTCACATGCACAAAAATTGTTTTTACCAGTTCAAAGACAAAGTAACTCAAAAAGATTGGAAAATATGCCAGATAGTAAACTGCCATCGCTCCGACCGACAGCTTTGTCCTCCGATGGATGCCCAGCTTTTCGTCAATCGAATCGAGAACTCTGCTTTTTGCCGTCTTGGTACGCGCTTTGCGAATGATTTTTTTGAGTGCGGAGGAACGAATGTTAAAATTATCATATACATATTGAAAATAATTTAATACAAAATCCTCCTGCCCTGCAAAACGATATTCTTCACTCGCTAATTGATAAAGTTTCTCAAGAGCGGCAGGTTTTATTTCACCAAGCCCGTACATATATGGATTCAGCTTAGAATATCTTATAATCAGCTTAAACTCTTTCCAGTTATCTACGACATCCCGATATTCCAAAAGCTCCGCGATTGCATTGTAGAAATCCACCAAAACGGCAAACTCCTGTCCTTTTTCCTGCCGGAGCGTAAACACTTCCTCCCGCTTTTGCTGCACATATGCTTTCAGTTCTCTTACCTGAACGGTTTCATTCAGCTCCAAAAAATTGTAGGCAGAGCTGCCAAGCTCCGGATATCGTTGCCGCAAACTATTGCTCTCCGCAGCTTTTTTCAGAAAGCTCTCGCATTTGCTTATCTTTAATATCGTTGCTTTTTGGAAATTGTTCGTAACCAGCGGACTATTATCCTTCTTCTTGCCCTCCGGTTCTGCTTCTTCTGTTTCCTGTTCTACCTTTCCAAGTCCCTTGACCTTATATTCCTTTTCTAACATCTCCAGAATCGCTTTTTTGTTCTTACGCTCTTCCGGATAGCAGCTTAAGAAAAATTCGACATCCTTTTTCTTAATGCGCCCTACCATGGCTCTCATATCAAAAAACTTTTTGGCAACCGTCGTAGAACCGGCACTGTCTGTCGCTCTGTTATAATACGAAAACAATGCATTTCGTATTTGGGTATTCCTGAGCAATGCCTCATAGGTATCTGCCTTTTCCAAATGCGCCTGATCTCGCTCGGCAAACTTCTCATTTGCTCCGTTGATGCTTTGATTCCAGCGCTTTCTGCAATCTGCGATTTTTTCCTCCAACTGCCCCGGAGTAAGGTTCGCATCCTTTATTCTATATAACTTAAACAAATTGACTTTATCAATATCAATCCCATATTTCTGCAGAATCTGCATTTGTATCTCTGCCATCGCTCTACTCCTAGCATTTATCCGTTTTTTGAATCAGTACTCTGAGGCATTTGATGTATCCGCGTTCGGTCGCATCAATCGCCAGGTCCAAGAATACTCCCATGATTGTAAATGGTATCATAATAATGTCCCCTAAGTTTTCCACTATCCACGTTATGATTCCCATTACAAGTGCCAAACCAAAAAAGAACAATACAATCGTACCGATACCGCCTAACAACGCGCCAAAGCCACTTCCATCCTCAAAACCTTCCACTATTCTGCCGATTTGGTTAAGCACCATCAATATCATATACATCAACATAGCAATTTGTATGGCATCCTTGCCGATTCTGCCAAAGGTCACAAAGACTCCCTTGACTATCTTTAGCAGCATACTGACCAAAAAAAGTACCGCTACCATTATTGCTGCCCAAAACATTGCAGTTGCAACCATATACTTCCTCCTGACTACTCAATGTTCGCAGACGACATTCTTACTGATGCCTTATGCATTTCATCCTCTGTCATCTGATTGGACAACGAGAACGTAGTATCTAACTTCGAATGATGCATCTGCTCTTCAGCAATGATATGTAAAATACCGGAATTGTCGATTGCAAAGGTAATGATTACCTCTGTTTCCTTCGGCACGCCCTTAATAAACTTCATATTGGAGGTAGTAATCGGTGTACGCTCTTCAATCTCCATCATATCCTCGGTAATTCGGCTCTCATATATCTTGATTTCCAGCGAGCTCTGGTTATCTGCCACGGTATAAAAGCTCTTTGTAAAGGTTGCAGGCAGCTTCGCATTTGTCTTTAACATATTAAAAATCTTAGCTCCCTCATCTCCGTAAAGAGCCTCCATTCCATAGGTTCTGGACAATACATTCGTGATACGGATTCTCGTTTCCGAGCTGGTCGCCGCCAATTTAGCAAACTTCGCATCCAGCGCACCGGTTACCAGATTCTCTTCCTTTACTTCTTCTACCGTCTTGCCTACCTTTGTAGCTTCTCCTTCGACAAAGTCATTGTACTGCTTTTCATTGCTTGCGTAGATTGCTGCGCCCTTCGCTACTGCTTCATCCGGGTCGGAAAGCGCTGCCGTAACATGATAATCGCGTTCTATCATGGCAGCAACCTGCGGCATTCTCGAAGAGCCACCCACCAGCAATACCTTGTCAATTTTTGCCATTGGATAACCCTGACTACTTGCCGTTGCCAGCACATCATCCAACAAATTCTTCGTTCTGCTGAGCAGATGACTTGTGATTTCTTCGTACTTTTCTCTGGTTAACTCCTCACGGAATCTTCCTCCCGGACCATTCACCGAAATATTTACCTTCTCTCTGGTCGTCAGAGATTTCTTCCAGGTCTCCACATCCACATACAATGCAGCCACGGTTTCCGGGTCCTCCGACAAATCCTCGCCGGTCTCTTCCTCATATCTTTGCATTACATAATCCATCAGACATTCGTCCCAGTCTTTTCCGCCCAACTGGTCATCGCCGCCGGTACAAATCGCCGTAATATTGCTGCCATTGATATTCATCACCGTAATATCGAAGGTACCACCACCAAGGTCGTATACCAATACCGTCTCGCTCTTGCCCGAATTTGACACACCATAGCTAATCGCTGCAGCCGTCGGCTCGTTAATAATATTCAGCACATTGAGACCTGCCAATTCGCCCGCCGTCTTGGTTGCCACCTTTTCATTGACTCCAAAGTAAGCCGGGCAGGTGATTACAACGTCCTTGATTTCTTCGCCGTCCTTTAACACGCCGGTTTGTCTCAGCTCTTCATTTGCATCCGCCACCAGCTTTTTCAAGATATAGGCAGACACCTCCGGTGCCGAGTAGGTCGTTCCGTTCAGCACTACCTTGTCCTTCTCTTTGCCCATCTTTCTCTTGATAAATTGCACTGTCTTGTCCGGCTCCATCTCAATCGAGCGCTTTGCCTCCATGCCGACCACAATATTTTCTTCGGATTCCACCATTACAACGGATGGTGTCGTATGGTCTCCGTCACTGTTTTTCAATACAACCGGCTTGCCGTACTCATCTATATAGGCAATACAAGAATATGTTGTTCCCAAATCAATTCCAAATACATAATTCATAATAATCCTCCATTCCGAAGCGCTCTGTCGCGAGGAAGCGCAAAAGAAATTCGCAAAGGCGATTTCTTTTGTCGCATCAAAGCTCGTTTGTGACGCTTCGGCACAAACAGCCGTGTAAAAAAACAATGCATCAGCATTATTTTTTCACACTGTTTTCTTCTATTGTTCTTTATACTGATATGCAATTACCCGCTCCGGAATAAGTACCTTATCCCCTTTTTTGTAGCCTTCGCTCAGGCTTTGCTTAATCGTCTTATCGTGTGCCTGCTCCGTTGTCGTTTCAATCTTTGCCATATGAATCGAAGCATCGAACCGACTGCCGCTTTCGGTAAAATACTCATCCACGTTTTGTTCAATCAGCAAATCCGTCAAATCCTCAAATACATAGGTATATTCTTTTCTGAGCTCCTCTGCCGACATGGATTGCCACGCATCGGATTCGATGGTTTTTCTGAGATTCCTGCGAACCTTAATCACCGCCTTCATCAGCTGATTCACAAAACGCTCGGCAGCATCCTGCTTATATCCTTCTAACTCTTTATAAAGCTTATCAATCTGCTCATCCTTCAACGCAATCTGATTTTTTATAAAATGCTCGATTGCCTGATATTTTTCCTGCGTATCAAGCAGTAATTTCTGCAGCTCCTGTGATTCCTTTGCTTCCGGTGCTTCCTGCGGACATGCTTCCGCACTGTTTTCCAATTCCGCCAATTCCTCATCTACCTTCTCTTGTATATCCATAGATGCCCCTTTCACTATCGGTATATTTTTTCACATTTCTCTTTTTATGATATAATAATTCGTGCAGTATTTCAACTTAATTTTATCTTCTTTAATAAAAGTTGTAAATTATCTGTCGGTTTATCTTGCGGAATATGAAAAAGAGTTGGCTTTGCAAACTCTCGCGCCGCCGAAACGTCACAAAGCGACTACTTTCCTTTTACGCAAAAAAACTCCTGCAGCATTCCACTGCAGGAGTCAGTTTTAAAAATTATGAGTCAATCGTGTGTCAAATCCACACTTCACACCTCACAAAGCCTTGATTCTTGACAATCAGAAAGCACTGCTTTCTGTTGTATACAAGGGTTTAGTCCATGGTGTATGGCATCAGTGCAACGTGACGAGCACGCTTGATAGCTACAGTAAGAGCTCTCTGATGCTTTGCACAGCTTCCGGTAATTCTTCTAGGAAGAATCTTACCTCTCTCGGAGATAAATCTCTTTAACTTGTTTACATCCTTATAATCGATACCTGCGTTGGTCTTGTCAGCGCAGAATACGCAAACCTTTTTTCTTCTGCGGGTTACTCTTCTCTTCATGGAAGCATCGCCCTTATCTGCCTTATCCTTATTAAATGGCATAACTATTTCCTCCTTATCCGATTTTTGACTTCAGACAAATGTCTGATGGCACACTCTAGTTGAATGGCAGCTCTTCATCAAGGCCTTCCGGCACATTCATGAATCCATCATTTGCTGCTGCACTAGGTGTTGGTCTCGATGCTGGCTGATATGCGTTTCCGCTATCACCCGATGCACTTGCATTCTTACTCTCAGCAAATTCCATCTCGTCAACCATAATCTGAACACTGTAAACCTTCTGGCCTTCCTTGTTCGTATAGTTGTCGTTCTGGATACGTCCTACGACTACCATCTTTGTACCCTGCTTTAAGTAACGCTCAGCAAATTCTGCCTGCTTACCAAATGCGGTACAATTAAAGAAATCTGCGTCCGGCTCACCCTCACGCTTAAATCTGCGGTCAACGGCAAGAGAAAATCTTGCAATCGCGGTGGAACTGGCTCCCTGAGAATATCTGATTTCCGGGTCTCTTGTCAATCTACCCATTAAGATGACTTTGTTCATAAAGGAATCCCTCCTAAATTACTCAGCGTCCCGTCTAATGCATAAAAATCTGAGAACATTGTCCATGATACGAACTCTCTGCTCGATCTCAGCTGGAACTGTTGCTTCAGCATCGAATTGGATGAAGTAGTAGTATGCTTCTCTCATCTTCTGGATTTCGTAAGCTAATCTCTTCTTGCCACAGTCCTCAACGTTGGTAATCGCGCCACCGAATCTTGTTACAAGCTCCTTTGCGGACTCTACAACTGCTGCTCTGGCATCATCCTCGATCTTTGCACTTACAACTAAGGCTAATTCATACTGATTCATAGTTGTCTGCACCTCCTTTTGGTCTCTGGCCCCCTAAACAATAGAGAGCAAGGAAAATAATAACGTTTCACAAAGAGATACTATACCATATGTTTGTCCAAAAATCAAGCGTTTTTTTAAGCACTCGCGTTTTTTTGCAAACCATACGCACTTTTCTTCCATTTCCTTACCAATAATGCTCCGGTGCCGGACATTTGTTTTTCTTCACTGCCGCCCGCATTTCCACAAAACAGCCGCATACCTTACACATTCCGTTCATTAAGCGGTCACATGCCTTGCAGACGGCAAGCCTTGCCTCATATTCCTCCGAATCCGTTTTTACCTCCGGATCCAGATGCGCGATATAGTCATACATATTATGAAAGTATTCTCCCTCCGGCATATCCCGGAGCAGACATTTTTTGCATATTCTCTGATTTTGCTTTGATGCTTCTTCCATTCTACTGTGCGTCCTCTCTTGGCGCCGGGAAAATCTGCCGGATATTTTTTTCTGCCTGCTTACGCGGAATCATAATCTGATGTCCGCACCCCTCACACTGCAACCGAAAATCAATTCCCACACGCAGTACCTTCCAGCGGTCACTGCCGCATGGATGCTGCTTTTTTAGTTTTAAACTGTCACCTACATATATCTCCATTGCTTCTCTCCGTTTCCTACCCTTTGCTTTGCAGGAATTATACCATGCCGCCGGGACTCCAAACAACCCTTTTTTATATTTTCTTTGCTTTTCCCGTTGCATTTTCCAATTCCTTGTGGTAGTATCTAATTGTATCGGATGTAGTTTTCAAAACCACATCTCGCATTTTAAAAATCTTTTACATGAATTTTTCAAAACTTGATTGCATATTCTAACAACAGATTTTTGATTGGAGGATTTTTTATGGGAAAAACAATGTATATGAAGCCTTCTGTTTTGACACCGATACCACCGAAATCCGTTCGCCGGGTCAGCCGTCTGAAGGACCCATTCAGTAGCTTAAGCCACTTGATTTTTGCGGTCATTTCCCTGATTGCAGGCATTCCGCTTATCATACGGGCATTTCTTATGTCCGGATTAATCAACGGCTTGTCCATGCTGCTTTTTGTTTTCGGTCTGGTCGGACTTTATACTGCCAGCGGCATTTACCACGCACTCGACATTTCCGCAACCGTAAACAAGCGATTGCGCAAGCTTGACCACGCTATGATTTATGTGCTGATTGCCGGAAGCTATTCTCCGGTCTGCTTAAATGTACTGGATTCCGAGATTGGACTTCCTCTTATCCTGATTGTGTGGGGACTGGCTTTGCTTGGTATCCTGATGGCGCTCTTTTGGATTACCTGTCCAAAATGGCTTTCTGCTTCAATTTATATTTTGATGGGCTGGCTTTGTATCTTCTCAATTAAGGAGATTGTAGCAGCGCTCCCGACCGGTGCTTTTGTCTGGTTGCTGGTGGGCGGCATCATCTATACCATCGGTGGTGTAATCTACGCACTCAAGCTCCCGCTTTTCAACTTCCGCAAGGGCTTTGGCAATCATGAGCTGTTTCATTTGTTCTGCATCGGCGGAAGCTTCTGCCACTACATGACCATGCTTCTCTATGTAAGTGCTATGTAGGCATTCTCTGCAAAACACCTGCTTTGCACAATATGCAATTGCCAAGCAACAATTCTCCCCGAACCAAACCGGAGCGCTGCAGTCTGATTCCAAATAGGATGAGACCACAGCGCTCCTTTTATATGATACAGCGGGCAAACAGTATTTTATTTCGGAAGCCGTATACACAAGCTTCTTGTTTTGCCGGTAAAAGAAGCCCTGCTGTTTGTTTTACCTTTTGGTATGTACTCCAGCAAATCGGCTTCTCAATATATCATATGCAAAAAAATGCTCATGGTTCCTCCCATGAGCATTTTCTTTTATTCCTTTGCCAGACTGAGCGGGTCCTCTGTCTGCTCTCCGTTCCAAAGCTGTAAATACAAATGCGTTCCTTCCAAGCTGTAGTATTTGGTCGGCTCGGCAAGTACTGCAAATGCCTCGCCTGCTGCCACATAATCTCCAATCTCTACCTGCGCATTTCCCAGCTGTCCGTACACGATGCGATAGTCATTTCCCAAATCCATCGTAACAGTTAATCCGGTCTTGTCCTCCTGCGTAATCGCAGTTACAATTCCATCTGCCGCAGCCGCAATCTCCATTCCGCTCTCGCCTGCCAAAAATACCGCCGGATTGGTACGAAATTGTGCCAGCGTTTCAAAGTAAATCGCATGCTCCGCATTGTATGCCTTCAGCACGTTTCCTGCAAGCGGAAGTATCAGACCTTCCTCCTTTGAAAACTTCAAATCCGCTGCGGTCGGACTAAGCACCTCTTTGCTTTGTTCCGGCTGCTCTGCTACCTTGACGGGCTCATCCTGACTCTGCTCAGGCTGCTTTACCAGCTCTGTTGATTCCTCCGCAGGCTTTATTGCCTCCTGTGTCTCCTCTTTGTCCGGCGCTTTGCCCTCTGTTGTCTGTTCTTTTTCTCCGGAAGCTACATTCTGCACTTCTCCGGTCTGCTGCTCCGGTGCCGTTTCCGCCAACTGTTTTCCGTCCTCACTCTGCAACAACTCATCCCGCTCTGTCACCAGCTCCTGCTGTGGATTCGGCGTATTCTCCGACGCTCGTCCGGTCGGCTCCGGTGTCTCGTTCAAATCCACCAAATCCTGCTTTTCCTCCGGCTGTTCCTTTGCTTTGTTTCCTGCATAAATTGCACCGGAAACCGCTAACACACCACAAAGAGCCAGCACATACATACCCTTTCCTTTTACCGGAGTTTTCTTTTCTCCCTTCATCCTATCTGCCGCCTTTCCTCATAATATCAGACTAAAAATGCCAATTCGCATTCGATATTATTCTTTCCAGCCGCAGACAAATTATACGCAAAAAGCAAGACGAACAGGATATCGACTGGTGAGCGCGCTATATGGCGCAAAAAGCCGCATTATGATCCGGTCGATTTGAAATGGCGCACTCCTACCTTCCACAACAAAACCGCCGGTATCAAAAACAGACACGCAATCAGCGGCAAAAATACAAAATAAGCTTCACTCCTTCTGCCGGTCAGGTACAAAAACGGATAATACTGCACCAGTGCATATGGCACCAGAAAGGTGCAGAAGAAC
>JAFTQM010000052.1 GCA_017462755.1 Lachnospiraceae bacterium
GCAACCTCTGCATAATCATATTCAGGCACAACCGGTTCTTCATTAATAGCTACCACGTATGTACTGGATGTTGCCTCCTTATTTACCCAAATGGCCTTATCCTCCTCTAAGCTCCTAAGCATCTTATTTGCATATGCTGATGTCATTGTCTGCATTCTGATATCTCCTCCGTTTCTTTTCCTGTATTCTGATATTAGCTTACTACCTTGCATGCGATTTGTCATTGAAACGATAGTTTAAAATATATCCCATTAAAAGAACAATATCCCCGTCAACGAAGAGGATATCTTCAATACTTGTATGTAGTAATCTGCTCAAGATTACAAAATTGTCTAAGCTCGGTAATGACCTACCGGAAATCCATTTGTAGATTGCCTGTGGATTCTCAAATCCCATAGCACTCTGCACATCTTTTACGGTATATCCATTTTCCATGAGCAGTTTCTTAATCTGCTTTCCTGTTTCTTTTTGCTGAATTGACAAATACATTGGTTCCACAAGCTTGTACCTCCTGTAAATATCTCTTCCATCCCAAACACGATTTTACCTAGGTAATCATTATATCGTATCTTTTCAAAAAAATCTTTAAACTTTTGGTTTAAGATTCCGTATATCCACACATATAAAAACAGACCTTTATTGCTCCTATTTATTTTTTCTTTGCCTGCACCGGATTTTTCAAGCCATTCAGATAAATCTTTGTCTCCGCAGCAACTACACCACCTAACGCAAGCAATGCAATCAGGTTCGGAATCGCCATCAAGCCATTGAAAATATCCGCAATCGTCCATACCGCACTTACCGTCATATATGGTCCGATAAATACACAGAAAATGTACAACCAGCGATAAATCTTTACCGCTCTCTGATTGTGACCGGTCAAATACTCCAGACAACGCTCACTGTAATAATCCCAACCAAGAATCGTTGTAAATGCAAAGAATACCAGACATATCATCAGCACAAATGCAACCACTTCGTCCGGGAACGGCAGTCCTAACTGAAATGCCTTCGTCGTTACTGCTACGCCTTCCAGCCCCATATCCCAGCTGCCTGCAATCACAATCGTCAGACCGGTCATCGTACAGACAATCAAGGTATCAATCATCGTTCCGAGCATCGAAATCAGACCCTGCTTTGCCGGCTGATTGGTCTGTGCCGCTGCTGCTGCAATCGGCGCACTACCAATACCTGCTTCGTTGGAGAAAATACCTCTCGCAATACCCTTCTGCATTGCTACTATCATTGCACCCAGTGCACCACCTGCAGCTGCCCGAAGACCAAAGGCACTCGATACAATCGTCGCAAAAGCTCCCGGAATCGCCTTAAAATTACATGCCAGTACAATAATCGAAATACTGATATAAAGGAATGCCATAAACGGTACAACTACCTGCGCTACTGCAGAAATTCTCTGCAAACCGCCAATCAGAACGAGCGCCACACAGACAGTCAATATCAGACCTGAAATCACAACACTCCAGGAATACTCTGTACCAAATAACGTAACGGTATTCGTATTGTTTGCATCAAAGAAGTTGTTGACTGCACTCGTAATACCGTTAATCTGTGTAAAGGTACCAATACCAAACAAACCTACGGCAACACCCAAAACTGCGAAAATCTTTGCCAGCCATTTCCATTTTTCGCCCATACCACGCTCTATGTAATAGAACGGACCGCCGACAATGTGTCCATCCTTATCCACCACACGATATTTTACTGCAAGCAAACACTCTGCGTACTTCGTCGCCGTACCTACCAATGCTGCCAGCCACATCCAGAACAATGCACCCGGACCACCTGCTACAATCGCAGTAGCTACACCTACGATATTACCGGTACCAATTGTCGCAGAAAGTGCAGTACATAACGCTGCAAAGCTCGAAACCTCTCCTTCGCCTTCTCCTTTTTCATTCGCAAGTAAGTATCTGATTGCCATTGGAAGCTTCGTAATCTGAAGTCCCTTCAATCGAATCGTCAGGTAGATACCGGTTGCCAGAATCAGCACAATCAGTGGGATTCCCCACACAAAATCGTCTACCTTCGTCAATACACTGTTAATCTTGTCTAACATTCTTTTCCTCCTGTCCTTTTGCCTGAGAGATTGGCAATACTCTGCCGTACACCTTCGGCGCTTCCCTAGGCTTCTGCCTCCGGAAGACTCTCCAGAATCATATTTTTAAAGCAGTAATAAGGATAGCACAAAACAAATCACTAGGCAAGTACAGTAATGAAAAAGAGGTTGCCATAAAAAGGCGAAGCCCGACAGCTCCGCCTCAGATTTTTTAGTAGTTTTCTGCGTGAATTTCAAAATAGCTCTGTGGATGATTACAGGTTGGACAAACCTCCGGCGCATTCATGCCTACCACGATATGTCCGCAGTTCCGGCATTCCCATACCTTTACTTCACTCTTTGCAAATACCTCTGCATACTCAATATTCTTGAGCAATGCGCGATAGCGCTCCTCATGATGCTTTTCAATTGCCGCTACCAGACGAAACTTAGCTGCAAGCTCCGGAAATCCTTCTTCCTCTGCCGTCTTTGCAAATCCGTCATACATATCGGTCCATTCATAATTCTCGCCCTCTGCCGCATGCGCCAGATTTTCTGCGGTATTTCCGATTCCCTTCAGCTCCTTAAACCACATCTTCGCATGCTCTTTTTCATTGTCCGCAGTCTTCAAAAACAGAGAAGCAATCTGCTCGTAGCCTTCCTTTTTTGCCACCGATGCAAAATAGGTATACTTATTTCTTGCCTGCGATTCTCCGGCAAATGCTGCCTCCAGATTTTTTTCCGTTTGTGTACCTGCATACTTGTTTTTTTCCATAATGCTCTTCTCCTTTTCATGTTGATATTATTTTAGGATTATGTGAAGCCTGTAGTTTTAGATTTCACACATCACTATATTCTTTAATTTTCTTGCCAGCACTCCTACGTCACCGCCAATCCGCTGAATGCCCATCAAAAAGGTCAGACCGTGCGCCGGTTCATTCGAAAAATAGGTTCCCAGCCAACCGTTCCAGCCATATTCTCCCTTGGATGCCAATACTACTGCTTTACCCTCTTCCTCACACACACGCACCAGATTGCCGTAGGTATAGCCGTACAAATCGCCCCAGCCTGCCTGAAGATCCGCTTTCTGGCTCTCATTCAACGCGCCCTTTACCATATAGTGTGCTACTTTTTCCGGAAGTATGCGCTTGTCCTTGTATACTCCGCCACCAAGCAGCATCGTTGCAAATTTCGCATAATCATCCAAGGTTGAGCAAATTCCGGCGCCACCGGATTCAAATGCCGGCGGTACATCCAGCGTATACTTGATGCCAAGATGGTTCGTCTGAACCTCCTGCAATCGTCCGTCCAAGCTGTCATAAACCTTCGCTACCCGCTCTGCCTTTTCCTTCGGCACGTAAAAGCCGGTATCCTGCATCTCCAACGGTTCAAAAAACTCTTTCTGTAAAAATTCTCCCAAACGCACACCCGAAACCCGTTCAATCAATGCGCCCAGAATATCCGCCGACACTCCGTACATAAACTTTTCTCCCGGCTGGAAGCACAAGTCATTTTCTGCAATCCGCCTTGAAAATTCCTCTGTTGTCATCGGCTGCTCTGTATAGAGCTTATTGTCCAGCTCCCAAAATACCGTACCGCACTGCCTGCCGCCCACCGTCATTTCATCCGGATACGGCAGTCCCGAGGTCATATTCAACAAATCTCTTACGGTAATTCCCCTTACTGCCGGCACCCGCCTGCCATCCACATTAACATGTGGATTTTTAAATTCCGGCAGATATGCCGAAATATCCTCGCCAATATCTACTACTCCTCTGGATACCAAAAGCATCGTTGCCGCAGCTGTAATCGGCTTCGATGAGGAATACATGCGAAAAATCGTATCTCTGGTCATCGGCACCGCATGTTCAATGTCCCGCAAACCATACTCACAGTACGCCAGTTCCTTTCCGTCCTTTAAGACCAGCAGATTAACTCCCGACGCAAGCCCGGCATCAATCGACTGCTTCATTACCTGATATAATTTATCCTGCATAGCCATCTTCATTCCACTACAACATCTCACAAATCCACCGGATACAATGCTCTATCCAGCCTGCACAGTAGCCTGCTGCCTCCGAAAGATCCTCCGGCTTGTTTACCGTATCATCGCACAGAGACATTCCATGATGCCCCTTCGGATAAATATGCAACTCCATCGAGATTCCCTTCGCTCTTAACGCCGACACCAGCAAAAGCGAGTTTTCTAACGGTACTGCCCCGTCCTCTGCCGTGTGCCACAAAAATGCCGGTGGTGCCTGCTCCGTTACCTGCTTCTCTAAAGACATTTTTTCCAACAGCTCCTGCGGCGGATTTTCACCAAGCAAATGTTGAAAGCTTCCGCGGTGCGCATATTCCCCGGAGGTAATTACCGGATAACACAAAATCATACCGTTTGGCTTGTCCTCTCCGTGTGCAATTCCCAGTGCTTCCTCCATCGCCTGTTCCTGCCAGAAAAGACCTGCCGAACATGCAGCATGACCGCCTGCCGAAAAGCCCATCACTGCGATTTTGTCCGACTGAATATGTAATTTCTCACTATTTCTCCGTACATAAGTAATCGCTGCCAACACCTGCAACAGCTGTGCCGGATAACGCACGTCACCTACGGAATACCGCACCACTGCTGCCGCAATTCCCTTCCCAATCAGGCGAAGTGCCACCGGCTCTCCCTCCCTGTCAGAAACATGCTCGTATCCGCCTCCCGGACAGATAACCACGCACGGAAAACGCAGTCCGGCATTAATCTGCGGCGAAACCTCCGGTACATACAGAGTCATCTCTGCTTCCGGTGCCACCTCCGGCAGTCCCGGAAAATAATCTCTCAGCTTAATCTTTTCATAATACATAATCTCATCCTCGTTTTCTTCGGTTCAATTCCTGCGACACTTTTCTCTTCTCACAGCATCGCACGCCTACACTACTAATATCTTAGCATGTCTGCCGATTTCCTTCAATCCATTTTTTTCTTGCGGTTCTGTATTTTTTTATTCAAATTCTTCTATAGATTTGATATAATACGATTAAGTAATTTATCGTATTCACAGGAAAATGCAAACAGGAAAGGATGGTTTACAGATCATGAAAGAATATCTCTCCGCAGAACGATTGAAATGGTTACAGGATACCTTTGAAAAGTTTGAACATAAAATGAATATACAATGTCAGCGAATCGGCGAAAAAATCCCTTACATACCAAAAAACGGCCGTTACGAGGACTGGGGAAATATCGACATTGCCTGGTGGACCAACGGTTTTTACGGCGGTATCCTCTGGCAGCTTTATCAGGCCACCGGCAAAGAAGAATACAAGACGGCAGCGGAACGCCTAGAGGAGCGTATGGACCGTGCCATTGACGAATTTGACGCATTGTATCATGATGTTGGTTTTATGTGGATGCACACCGCAGTAGCAAACTATCGCCTGACCGGTAATAAGCGTTCCTACTCCCGTGGTATGCATGCCGCTACCATCCTCGCCGGACGCTACAATGTCGCAGGTCAGTTTATCCGTGCATGGAACGATGATAAGGCAGGATGGATGATTATTGACTGTCTGATGAACCTGTCTATTCTGTACTGGGCAAGCGAAGAGACCAACGATCCACGCTTCAAAGATATTGCTATTCTTCACGCAGATACTGCCATGCAGAAGCTTCTCCGCGCAGACGGTTCCTGCAATCACATCGGCATCCTAGACCCAACCAACGGAGACCTTTTGGAGCTTCCGGGCGGTCAGGGCTACTGCGAAGGCTCCTCTTGGTCAAGAGGACAGGCTTGGGCGCTTTACGGCTTCATCATCAGTTATGCACACAATAACGAAGCAAGATATTTGGACGCTGCCAAGAGAGTCGCACACTATTTTATTTCCAATATCGCCTTGTCTGACTATCTGCCGCTTTGCGATTTCCGCGCTCCACAGGAGCCGGTATATTATGACTCCACTGCCGGTGCGTGTGCAGCCTGCGGCTTGCTCGAAATCGCAAAGCATGTACCGGAGCACGAAAAACACCTTTATGTCGAAAGTGCCGTTCGCATGCTGCAAAGTATGGAAAAGAGCTTCTGCAACTGGAACGAGGATGAGGATGGTATCCTCGGCATGGGCAAGGTTGCATACCATGACAACTACCATGGCGTACAGCAGCCAATCATCTATGGCGATTATTTCTTCATTGAAGCATTGCTTCGCCTGATGGATAAGAGCCTTTGGATTTGGTAAGCATTTGGTACGAGTGCATATCCCACAAAGTTTCTCTTATGAAACGAACTAGTCACGAAACAATTGCTTTCCTTTCATACAAAAAAGCAAGCCTCCCGATACCGAAGAGACTTGCTTTTTTTGTTCTGTTATACTTCGAGCTTCATATCGCCGTCCGCAATGATGCCCTTCTTTCTCATGAGTTCCGAAACAATCAGCGCCAGAATCGCCGGCAATACGATATGCAATACCACTATCTTAATCAATACCACCGCCGGTGCCGCACCTGCTGCCACCATATCCTGATAGGTATTAATCTGACCTACCAAACCTGCCGTACCCATACCGGAGCCGGTTGCATTGTTTGTCATTTTGAATACCAGCGTAGATACCGGACCTAGAATCGCACTTGCAATAATGGCTGGAAGCCAAATGACCGGCTTCTTGACGATATTGCCAATCTGCAGCATGCTTGTACCAAGCCCCTGCGCCAAGAGTCCATTCACTTTGTTCTCCCGAAAGGACGCTACCGCAAAGCCTACCATATTCGCACAGCAGCCTACCGTCGCTGCACCTGCTGCCAAGCCGCTCAGTCCCAAAATAACACCCAGCGCTGCCGAGCTAATCGGAAGCGTCAATATAATGCCCATCAATACCGACACGATGATTCCCATCAAAAACGGTGCCTGCTCCGTTCCCCAGTTAATCAGGGAACCAAGCCAGGTCATGAATTTCGAAATTGCCGGTCCAATCAGCAGACCAACGGTACTGCCGGACACGATACATACAAACGGCGTGATTAAAATATCTACCTTTGTTTTACCGCTTACCAGACGTCCGATATAAATACAGACGATAGCGCCGATAAACGCGCCCAGCGGCTCTCCCGGACCGGCAAACTGCATCACTCCGTCTACCAGCACAGTTCCCGCGATAATCTTCGATGCAAACGCACTGGTCATACCTGCCGTTGCCGCCGAAATGATTACCAATGGGCTTGCCTTCAGCTTCAATGCCACACCGCAGCCGATTCCTGCTCCGGTCAGCGCAGAGGCCACCTTTCCCATCATAACCAGATATTGTCCGATGGCACCCGGAATCAAACCACCGATTTGTACAATGATTGTTCCGATAATCAGCGTTGCAAACAAACCGCTCGCCATACCGCTTAAGCCATCAATAAAAATTTCTCTCAAATACTTTTTCATAGCTCTACAATTATTCACCCTTATAATTCTTTTCGACGAAGTCGTAAATCTCCACATTATCCTCTAACATACGGCAGCCAACAATGTAATGACCTCTGTTGTCTGTCACTCGGATGATGTGACCTTCCAGCTTCTTTCCGTCTAACAGTGGGAAATCAGCAATCGTAATCGCAATCGGCTTGCCCTTGGCATTGACAATCTCATCTGCTGTTGTTTCAATCGCAAAGCCACCGGCACTGATATTAATCATTCTGCCGCGTAACGTGCTCTGTGCCGTCTTCAGTTCAATCGTACAAGCATTGCTCAATGGCATACGTCTATGCTTTCTACGATTCTGAACCTTCGGATTATTATGTACCGTAATCTTAAAGGAACCATTCTTCTGGGCATGAATCTTAATATCCTCCCAGCTGTATATTCCGTTATCTACTACAATCTTAAGCTCATATTTCTCCGTCTTGGAATACACAAAGCTTCCGGAAGCATTCTTCAATTCATTGACGTGAATCTCGCCATCCTCGCTGATTGACGCAATGGTTCCTTTATACTCTGCGCTCATCGCATCTCCCTGCTCTGCAACGCTTAAGTACATACCCGGCTTTAAATCCTTTACACTCATAAATCCGCCGGAACCAAGCTCTGTAATCAGATGTCCTACTACGCTCTCAATATTAATAACATTCGCTGAGGTCTCTGCGTATTTGCTCTTCATCTCTCTGGTTGTATCATCTGCTACGGCAATGCTTCTGGTCATCAGCTCAACCACTTCCGTAACCTGATTCATGTTCTCAACCATGTTCTTATTCGAGTCTTCTACCTCACGAATCGCAGTATCGACAACCTGTACGTTATTACCCAGCTTAATCGAATCTTCCGTAATCGCATTTACACTTTCACTTACTGTTACGATATTTTCACGCGTTTCATTAATCAGCTGCAGTGTCTTTGTAATCGCTGCCGTCATCTTCTCACTTGTTTCAGCTAGGTGAGACAACGCATTCATAATACTGTTCGAGGATGCCTTCGTACCTTCACTCAGACCTCTGATTTCATCTGCTACTACCGCAAAACCGCGACCTGCCTCTCCTGCTCTTGCTGCCTCAATCGACGCATTTAACGCAAGAAGATTGGTCTGGCTCGTAATCTGCTCAATGGTACCTGTCTCATCCTTTACCATCGCAAACTGAGACTGGAATTCATGAAGAATCCGCTCTACCTCTGCGGAAAGCGCTGCCATCTCGTTGGTCGATTCTACCACCGTGGTCAGCTGTCCGGAGCTGGTCTTGGCATTCTTAACCGACTGCTCCATCAATACAACCATTTCCTGAATCAGTCCTGCCACATTCTCCACCTGCGCGCTAATCTTACCGGTCATCTCCATCGAGGACTCTGTCCGCTCCTGCAGCACCGCATTTTTCGAAGTCAAATCCTCCATATTGTTTACTACATTATCGGCACTCTCCATATTTTCATCGGATAATTCACGGACAACGGTTACACCATCTACTACCGAATTACTTGCTAACTTTACCTGCTCAATCGTCCTAACGACTTTGTCCAGATTTGCCTGTACCGAAGCCAACAACGCACCATCCGATTCGTTCGTATGGGCAATCGAAAGGATATAGCCCAAATAATTCAATACAATAAGTGCAAAGACAATCTCATATTCCGTAACATCCTGCGATGTCAGACCACTCGTATTAATATCCTTAACGAGTCGTACAATCATCAGTAAAAAGTTCCAAACTCCGATTCGTATCATCAAACGCTTATCTTTGTACAGTGTAAGCATACTGGCAACCGGATACACATACATACAGGTCA
>JAFTQM010000053.1 GCA_017462755.1 Lachnospiraceae bacterium
AACCGACCGCAACGCCGGAACCGACCGCAACGCCGGAACCGACCGCAACGCCGGAGCCGACCGCAACGCCGGAACCGACCGCAACGCCGGAGCCGACCGCAACGCCGAAGCCAACAGCAACACCGGAGCCTGCTGCGAAAATTCGTGAGCTGAAAGAGTCAGATGTGTTAGATGAAGGAATGACTTTTTGTTGGTGTGAAGGTGGTGTAATTGTTACAAAGAAGGATGGTTTGTATGGAGCGGTGAATATGGATGGAGAAGAGATTGTGGAGCATACATATTCGTCATGGTATTTGGAACCGAATGCAGACGGACAGTTTGCGTTAGGAAATGAAGAAGCGGTGGTTTGTTTCGACGCTAATGGTAATGTGGTTTGCACATTAGAAGAAGACATAAATCGTATATATATCAATGAAGGATATATTACATATATTTATTCTGTGAAAAACGAAGGGGCAACTGCAGAATTCATGCCATACCATACTAAATTAGGTGTCTTTGATATAAAGAAGGGAAAAGCTCTTGAGATTGAGCAAGCGACCCCGAATGTAGAAATGGTAACTCCTGTAGTAGATGGTAAATTTTATGTGTCTTGGGCTTATTATGATGCTACGGAAATATGCGAAGTCGATGTAAAGACGTTGGAACAGAAGGATGTTCAGGAGGACTGGTGGTGTAAACTTTTGAGTCCGCAGAAGGAGTACGGTACAATTATGGCAAACTGCTTTGGAAATCACTGGATTGGACTTCTTAGCACTGATGGAACGAAAGAATACAGAGCAGATATTTTGGAAATGATTGCATTGTATGGAATACCGTCAAATAATGGATGTAGCTATAATGCGACCAGTTATTGGCATGAAGGGGTGAAATATTATAATCGCGGAATGCAGATTGTAATATATATTAAGTCAAGTGATGACGGAAGCGAACATTGCTTTTTGATGGATTTTTCTAAGGCAAAGACAGAAGATAGGAAAATAGAGAATGAGTATGGATTTGAGGTGATGCAGCCGGTAGTTACAAATCTGAAAGATGTAATAGTCGCTTATTATGATGATATTTATTTATCTGAATCCGGCAATTATCTTGCTTCTAAGGATGATAATTGGTTTTATATAAATTCAAATGGTGAAGTGATTGCTGACTATGTGGATTGTTCTGACTTTGTCGGAGACTATGCCCTTGTGGTTGAAGATGATGGAATGGCATATGTGGTAGACACAAAGTTTAATAAAGTTTCAAACGGATATCCGGCAGATGGCGTATATGCAAACGGTAATGCATTAGCGGTTGAAAAGGATGATAAGCTATCGTATCTTTGGGTTGAGAGTGAAAAATAGGGAGAGATACTAAAGCGAAAGGTGCGCTCTGTTATATGAGTAGAGTATATCTAAAAATTAATGGACTGTAACAACCAAAAAAGACCACGTAAGTGGTCTTTTTTGGTGTGCATATTATTCGGTAATGTGTTTCTCGAGATGTTTAATGATATCTTCATTTACAACAGACTGCGTGAAAGTCTTGGGTGGCGAAAGCTATCAAAACTGAATCTGGTGATTCTTCAAGATGCATTCAACGAACTGGCAACAGATGCAATGCGGTGCGATTGTAAAGCTTTATTAGTGGATATTCTCAATCGGGCGGTTGAATCGGATTTGTTGGTTAAGAATGTGGCATTTGGTATTAATCCGATTATTGATAACGAAGAAAAGGAAGAAAAAAGAGTTCTCACGGATGAAGAGATTGATGTGATTCTTTCTACTTCAAAAGGAGGTCAATTATATCCGTTCTTTGTATTAGGTCTGGGAACTGGAATGCGTATGGGAGAAATGCTTGGATTGACTTGGGATTGTGTGGATTTTGAAAATGGAATGATATATGTTCGGAAAACACTTTGTTATCTTCCGAATAATGGTGTTGCAATTTATGAGTTTCATGCACCGAAAACGAAAGCAGGGAAAAGAGAAATTCCAATGACACGGGAAGTGAGAGATGTTCTTCTGGAACAGAAGAAATGGAAAGACAGAGTGGCGGTTCGCCACAATCCCCGTGTTGGAATGGAGAATCTTGTGTTTTGCAGTAAAACCAATAACCCTATTCACGAATCAAATATCAGAGGTGGTATTCGTTATCTGGTGCAGAAAATGAATCGAGAGCATCCAAACTTGCAAATGGAGCTATTTACACCACATAGGCTTAGGCACACCTTTGCAACAAAAGCAATCGCAAAGGGAATGAGACCTAAAACACTGCAGAAGCTTTTAGGACATACATCTTTAAAAATGACTATGGATTTATACTGTCATGTAGAAAGTTGTACGTTGAAAGAGGAGATGGCTCTTTTGGGTGAAGTGGTGTAAAAGTGGTGTAGTAACGATAATGACGATGAAAGAAATGCAGTAAAGTCAATGGTTTTAGGCAATATATTTAAAGTTCTATATCTTCCAGGTGTGCAAGGAGCGATAAGGATTACCATTGTACAGAATAAAAAAGGTGTAAAGCCCTAAAAATTTCAAGGGCTTTACACCTTTCATTTGTTTTAAATCATATTTTCTTCTGTTAAGTCTTACTCCTCATCCAGCACCGGCGGATGGAAGGTGCTTAATACATCATTCATGAGATTGTACGCATAGGTAGTCGTATCTGCGAAATCGCGGAAGAACAGATACTGGCTGGTAAGATGCAGCTGCTTATAATCACCGTCAATAATGGTGGTAGTAAAGCCGGTTGAAAGATCCAACCGTACCAGTCGATTGTCCTCGCCGCCGTCAATCTGATAAAACAGATAGTGCTCATCCTCGGTCAGGTTGAACGTAGAGATAAATTCATCTACCAGCTTTACCGGGGCGCTTCCGTCATAACCGACACGGCAGAGGGAGTGACCGTCGAGAAGTGAGATGTAATATACTCCGCCCGGCATGGCAATCGGAAGATAGCAGGCCTCATGAGAGATAATGTAATCGTTCTTGGTCTTCAGATTGTAGGCGTGCAGATAATGATCCTCCAAAACACCCGCATAATAAAGCGTATTGTTATATACGGAAGCAGGAAGTATTGCGTCGGTATTGATACGCTGATTGTTTTTGGCATCAATGCCTACACTGTAGAACTGGGTCGCCGTCTGGGTATCGTAATGCTGATAAAAAATCGTATTTCCGGCAAGACAGGAGATACCGTTGCCGCCGTCAAAGAGCATGGCAAGTCCGCTGCCGTTGTGCTTCATACGATAAAGTCCGGTGTTGCGGAAAATAAAAATACTTTCCATCGGGTCCTGCTTTAAATAATTGCGGCGGGAATAGTAGATATAATGTTCATCCGCATTCAATGATGCGACACGGTCCGAGGAAATCTTATGTACGTTGGTACAATCAATATCCATCGAATACAGTGCGCCGTCATCCAGTGGATTGGAAAAATAAATGGTGTTGCCGTATTCGCAGAACAAGCCGCCATTATATAGATTACCGGCAGTGTTGCCGAGGACATTATCTTCGTTATAGTGTACCTTGGAAGAAGAACGTTGAAGGAAGATAAGTCCGCCAATGATTATTAGAAGGATAAGTGGAAAAATTACTTTTTTAGCTCCGGATTGCATAGGAAAGCTCCTTTCATATGTGTCTAATAATAGTATAACAGATGTATTTTGAATGTCAAATGCGAAATGCTTGCAAAAGGGAGAAAGAATCGCTATAATGTATTATTATGCTAAAGCGTTGATATGAAATACCGGCGCATGGAGGACATCGGAAGAGAGGTAAGGATATGGTAGATTTGGCGGTTTCCAGACAGGAGATTGATAAAATTGATAAGCAGATTGTAGAGCTGTTTGAACGTAGAATGAAGGTGGCACAGGATGTCGCAGAATATAAAAGAAGCATTGGAAAGGCAGTGTATGACAGGGAGAGGGAGTTGCAGAAGCTGGCTACGGTAAAAAGCTATGCAAGCAATGACTTCAATGCGCATGCAGTAGAAGAGATTTTTGTTCAGCTGATGTCGATTAGCAGACGGTATCAGCATAAGCTGAATTCCGGTGAGTCAGCGCCTGATTTTGAAGAAATCAAAGCCTTACCGAAGGGCGCGGATACGCGGGTTGTGTTTTTTGGTGCAACCGGCTCGTATTCCGAACAGGCAATGGAGGAATGCTTTGGTACTGAGATTACACGTTTTCCGGCGGCAACCTTCCGCGAGGTTATGGCTGCGGTAAAGGAAGGCAGAGCGGATTATGGTGTTTTGCCGATTGAAAATACGACCACCGGTGGCATTACGGACTGCTATGATTTGCTGGTGGAGTTTGACCATTATATCGTGGGAGAGCATGTATTAAAGATTAATCAGGCATTGCTCGGACTTCCGGAGGCGGAGCTTGCGGATATCCGTCAGGTTTATTCCCATCCGCAGGGAATCTTGCAGAGCCGCAAGTTTTTGGAGCAGTATCCGGCAATGCAAGCAATTGAAAGTGGCAGTACGGCGGGCAGTGCGCAGAAGGTGGCCGAAGAAAAGGACAAGTCGCAGGCAGCAATTGCCAGTGTGCGTGCAGCGCAGACCTATGGCTTGAAGGTCTTAGCAGAGAATATCAACTATGAGGATTGTAATTCGACCCGGTTTATTGTGATTACCAGCAAAAAGCAGTATTTTGAGGATGCGGGTAAGGTCAGCATCTGTTTCTCGCTGCCGCATGAGACCGGTACCTTGTACAATATGCTTTCCAATATCATTTATAATGATTTGAACATGACGAAAATCGAGTCGAGACCGTTAGAGGGTAAGACCTTTGAATATCGTTTCTTTGTAGATTTTGAGGGCAATCTGAAGGAAGCAGGGGTTAAGAATACCTTAAACGGTATCGCAGCAGAGGCGTTGGAGATGAAGATTCTCGGAAACTATAAGTCGCTTTAAAAGAACCTTGCTTTTCACAGAAAGTTCAAAATTAAATCGCAAATCCTACATAGTTTTCTTTTATAATAAACAGCGGAAACCCAAAGAGGAATGATGGAAAGAAGAGTGGAGGCTTTTATGAAAAACTTCAGACAAGAGGATTTTGACGATAGAGAAGAAGTGCCTGGCAGAAAAAAAAGCTTTGTGAAACAGCTGCTTGGTCTGCTGGCAGGCTCGATATTGCTGGGATTTTTGGCGGCAGTGATATTACAGGGTGTGAACCTGTATCAGGATAAGCAGGACCGAAAAGGTACGGTAGGACCGGAAAGCATTGATGAGATGGATGTTCCGGAGAATTTGCTGGAGGAATCGACCGACAAGGAAATCGCGATGGCAGAGCCGATGGCGCTGGTAACGGATGTATCGAGCGTTGTAGAAAATGTGATGCCGGCGGTGGTGGCGATTCGCTGTGAAGCAGAAACCGTAACTACGGTTTATGACTTTTTTGGCAGAGGCTATGAATCCAAAGAAAAGAGTAATTCCGCGGGAACCGGTATTATCATTGCACAGAATGCAAATGAATTGTTGATTGTGACCAATAACCATGTTATTGACAATGCCACAAAGATAGAGATTGCTTTCTGTGACGGACAGACGACACAGGCGACGGTGCGCGGTACGGAGGAAGCCAATGACCTTGCTGTGATTGCAGTCGCGTTTTCTGATTTGGAAAGTGAGACGATGAACCGGATTCGCATTGCGACACTGGGGGATTCGAACGAGGCAAGACTGGGCGAAATGGTCATTGCGATTGGAAATGCGCTGGGCTATGGTCAGAGCACGACGGTAGGCTACATCAGTGCGGTTAATCGTGAGGTAGAGGTGGATGATATCGAATTGAATCTGATTCAGGTCGATGCAGCGATTAATCCGGGCAACAGCGGCGGCGCCTTGCTCAATGCCAATGGAGAGGTCATCGGTATCAATTCGGTAAAATACTCAGCAACCGAAGTGGAGGGTGTCGGCTATGCGATACCAATCAGTGAAGTCATACCGATTATCAATGATCTGATGAATCGCGAGGAGCTGCACGAATCGGAAATGGCGTACCTTGGAATCGAAGGAAAAAATATTGATGAAGCATTATCCCAAAGCTTCCGGATGCCGGTAGGTATCTATGTTTCAAGAATCGGAGAGGATACTCCGGCAGAACGGGCAGGCCTGCATCAGGGAGATATTATTGTAGGAATCAATCACCGGACATTAGCTACGATGGAAGATTTGCAGAAGGTACTGTGCTATACCAGAGGCGATACTGTCGTGACCTTGCAGCTAAAGGTACTGGAAAATGGTACTTATGTAGAGAAGGAGCTGGAGGTACAGTTAGGATATCGTCCGGAAGAATAAAGAGGAAAGAGAAGCCGTTGCAAAATGATGTGGGTTCATTTGCAACGGCTTTTGTGTAAGTTTTTGGTTGGTCTGTAACGGTTACATAAGCTCTTCGTCATACATTGCTCGCGGTCCGCCGATAAATTTGTGGCGGCATCTGGCGCAGACAAGATGCGCTTCTCCGAGAGAAGTTACAGAAAGACGTACCGGAACAGCCACATCACGAAGATGCATACCGATTAAGGTATCGCCGATATCCATGCCGGCATGTGCCTGAATGTGTTCGACGGCAACCGGATGCGCAAAGGCGCGATAAGCAGAAGTGGCAAAGGAACCACCGGCCTTTGGCTGAGGTACGACATTGACCGGAGCATAGTGATAGCGCTCCGCAGCTTCCTCTTCGATAATCAGTGCACGGTTTAAATGCTCACAGCACTGAGCGGCAAGAAAAAGCCCTGCTTCTTTCGTCGCCTGATAAATGCCGGTAAATACAGCTTCTGCTAATTCGTAGCGGGAATCGGTTCCAATCCGGCTTCCGGCAACCTCGCTGGTAGAACAGCCGACAACGAATAATTGTCCCGGCTGCAGCTTTGCAAGCGTAATCAGCTCTTTGGCAGCCTGATAGGCTGTAGCTTGAATCGATGAGATATCTTCTACCATGGAGCAGCCTCGGTGTCGATGATTTCGGATTCCTCTTCTTCGGAATCATCAAAATCAAAATCATCATCAAAATCGTCGTCAAAATCATCCATATATTTTGGAGTAACGTAGCGATGTACTGCATATGCGATAGCGGCAATCGCAACGATAGCACCGATGATGGCAAACACGATGACTGCGGTGCTCTTGGATTCCTTCTCCGGCTCTTCCTTCTTCTTGATGATTTCATTCAGCTTTGTAGCAGCTAATAAATCACGGATTTTCTGGTTGTTAAATAAATTCGAGTAATGCGACATAACAAACACATCCTTTCTTCCCATAATAGTTTCCTTTAGTATACCATAAATTTTTCCTGTTTACTATCGGTTTTTTGACATTTTAGAGTTTTTTCAGTTTTGCGAAGCCGGCAAGCATTTTTTTGGTGCCTGCGGAGGCAAAATCAACGGTTACTTCATAGTCTCTGCCGCCCTGTACCACGGAGGTTACGATGCCGGTACCGAACTTGATGTGAGAAACGGTATCCCCGACCCCATAGTCCAGCGGAGCGAGGTTCCCGCCGCCAAACTGCTTAGCCGGACGCTCCGGTGCTTTCTTTTCAAAGATGTTGGAGGGCAGGGCATTGGTATAACGTTGAATGGTTTCGGTAGAGGAGACCGGCGGGGCAGCCTTTGCCGAACGAATCGGGCTGCTGCCGTAACGCTGCTCGGAAGCAAGCGGAGCAGGCTTTCCGCTGCCGCAGATATTTAGGAGGTAACGCGGAATCTCTGCGACGAAGCGGGATGTGCGGTTATACTGTGTTTCGCCGCGCAGCATTCTTGCGCGGGCGGCAGAAAGATGCAATTCCTGCATGGCACGGGTAATACCCACATAGCACAGCCGACGTTCTTCCTCGATTTCAGCCTCCGGGTTTTCTGCGTTGATGGACATATAGCTCGGAAATACGCCGTCTTCTAAGCCGCACAAATACACATAAGGAAACTCCAAACCTTTGGCAGAATGCAGTGTCATGAGGACGACATGGTTGGCATCCTCGGTCAGATTATCAACATCCGCTACCAATGCTACTTCCTCTAAAAAGCCGCTCAGACTGGCATCCTCGGTCTCGGCAGCCTCCTCGTAGAGCGCCAGCTTACTGATTAATTCGTCGATGTTGGCAATACGGTCGGCAGCAGTTTCCTCCTCCTCGGTATCCTGAATGTCTCTTATGTAGCCGGTTGCTTCCAAAAGCTCATTGAGCAAATCCGTCAGAGAATAATCCGGGCGGGCAAGATTGCTTTTCAGGCTTTCGATTAAGCTGACAAAGGACATGATTTTTGATGCGGCGCGGCCGATGCCGTCGATATGTTCCGCATGACGCAGTGCATCATAAAAGCTCATCATATTGCGTTCGGCATAGGCTTCGACGCGGTCTAAGGTTGCCAGACCGATACCGCGCTTCGGTGTATTGATGATTCGTTTTACTGCGATGGAATCCAGACCATTGTCGATGGTTTTGAGGTAAGCCAGGATATCCTTGATTTCCTTTCGCTGATAGAAATTAATGCTGCCGATGATTTTGTAAGGAATGCTCTTTAATATCAGCTTTTCCTCGAATACACGGGATTGGGCATTGGTGCGGTAAAGAATTGCAAAATCACGATAGGAGCATTCCGGGTTCGCAGCGATTTTATCTGCAATGGAAGCAGTAATGCGGTTTGCCTCTTCATAATCATTTTCATACTGGGTAAAGGTAACCGGTGCGCCCTTTTCGTTGGCGGTCCAGAGCTTCTTTTCCTTACGGCCGCGGTTGTTTGCAATTACTTCATTGGCGGCCTCCAAAATGCTTGCGGTGGAGCGGTAATTCTGCTCCAGCTTGATGACAACTGCATCCGGATAAAGCTGCTCAAAATCCAGAATGTTGCGGATATTGGCACCACGGAATTTGTAGATGGACTGGTCATCGTCACCCACGACACAGAGATTGTGCTCGGTTTCTCCAAATTCATTGACTGAGGAAGCCAGCAGGCTGATAAAGCGGAACTGTGCCGTATTGGTATCCTGATACTCGTCGACCATGATATAGCGGAAGCGGCGCTGATAGTATTGAAGTGCCTCGCGGTTGGTTTCAAACAGCTCTACGGTTTTGCAAATAATATCATCAAAATCCAATGCATTGTTTGCTTTCAGGCGACGCTGATATTCGGCATATACCTGTGCGTATTTCTGCTTGTTGTAATCGCCTGCGGCGTTTAAGGCATATTCCTCCGGAGTAATCAGCTCGTCCTTGGCAGAGGAAATCGCGGAAAGGAAAGCACGTTCTTTGATTTTTTTGGTGTCAATCTCAAGGTATTTTAACACCTCGCGCATCAAAGCCTTTTGGTCATCCGTATCATAAATCGTAAAGCTGCGTTCATAACCGAGAGTTTCGATAAAGCGCCGGAGAATGCGCACGCAGGTCGAGTGGAAGGTGGAGACCCAAATATTTTCGGCACCATAGCCGACGATTTTGTCCACACGCTCACGCATTTCGCGGGCAGCCTTGTTGGTAAAGGTCAGTGCGAGAATCTGGTAAGGATTGACCTCGCGTTCGTCAATCAGATAGGCAATCCGGTGGGTCAGTACACGGGTCTTACCGCTGCCTGCACCGGCAAGAATCAGCAGGGGACCGCGGTCGTGCAGGACGGCACGCTTTTGCTCCGGATTCAGAGTATCGTATATGCTCATGGGATATCCTTTCTATGAAAATAAAATGTTTGCTGTATAATAAAGTGCAAAAGTTTCCGGTTGGTAAAATACCGGCCGGTGTGGTAAAATTAGTCTTGAGAAAGCCATGCTGCCAGAGTATCCTCCACACGGGCAGTGTGCAGGCGGTAGCGATTGCGGATGTCAGGCACAGCATTGTCCATGACATAGCCGTCACCGGCGCAGGAAAGCATTTCAAGGTCATTGTAATTGTCGCCGAAAGCAGCTGTTTCGGAAGCCGGTATGCCAAGATGCTCCATAAGAGCCAGAAAAGCGGTGCCCTTGTTGACATCGTGGCGGACAAAATCCAGCCAGCCGAAGCCACTGACGGTGCATTTGAAGGTGTTCTGCCAGCGGTCGATAAAATATCCGGCGGAATGCTCCATAATGCCTGCCTCTTCGTAGACGGATACTTTGATAATATCCTCAGGAATTTCGTCCAAAGAAGAAATCACGCGGACATTGTTTTTGACAATATTCTGCATCCGGTTCAGATAGGAGTCGGTTTTCGGAAGCAGATAAGAGGTTGCTTCACCGGAAATCAGCACTTCGCAGCCGGGACGGTTTAGAATATCCTGAATCAGTACGTGAGTATCGGCAGGCGGCATAACGGACTTTTGGATGACCGTATCGTGATAGACCACCAATGCGCCGTTTTCACAGATAAATGCCATATCCTTCGCGGCAGTGCCGAACAGGCGGTACAGGTTTGGATACTGACGCCCGCTGGCAGCGGTAAAGACTACGCCGCGTTCCTGCAGGCGATGTATCAGGGGAATCGTTTCCGGAGTCAGTGCCTGGCTGCCGTGAAGCAGCAGTGTGCCGTCCAGATCCGAAGCAATCAGTTTATACATAATATCAAAATCCTTTCATTAGAAAACCTGACAGAATACATGTTTGGGTATCTGCTAGGGCTATTATAGCAGAGGAATGAGAAAACTGCAATGAAGCAATGAAAATATCTTGAGTTTCCGCATTATTACTTCCGCAAACAAGCGGTTGAAAATAAAATTTTCTCTTGGTCAGTCAAGCTTAATCTAAAACGCACGCAGGTACGCTCTCGCTACTTCGACACTCGCAGCGGTACATAAGACGCTAAAATACAGCGTCTAAGTACCGGCGGGTCTCAAGTACCTGCTTTGGTTTTGATTAACTTGCCTGACCGAAAGATTGGTTCTTGTGAGTTTTGTAATCACTTGTTTGCGGAA
>JAFTQM010000054.1 GCA_017462755.1 Lachnospiraceae bacterium
ACCTATCAGATTGAGGAAGGTGTCTATGGTAAGGTGGGCATCATCGGACCGAAGCGTATGGATTATGACAGAGTGGTCGGTACACTTCAGAATCTGATGACACAGCTGGATGATATTTTCAAAGAACATAAAAAGTGATAGAAAGGGATGATTTGGTGGCAGATAATATAGATATCAAGGATTTGGAAGCCGATGCAGTAGAAGATATGATGGCAGAGGATATCGCAGAAAAGGAAGCTGCGGAACAGGCAGCAGACGAGGCGGTAGAAGCAGAGATTGAAAACGAATCGGAAGAAGAGGAAGCCGCAGAAGCAGAGGGCGGCGAAAAGGAAAAGAAGTCTTTCTTTAAGAAGAAGGAAAAGAAGGATAAGAAGGACGAAAAGATTGAGGAGCTGAATGACCGGCTGATGCGTACGATGGCAGAGTTTGATAACTTCCGCAAGCGTACCGAAAAGGAAAAGGCGCAGATGTTTGAAATCGGAGCGAAGGATATCGTAGAGAAGATTCTTCCGGTGGTAGATAACTTTGAGCGTGGTCTGGCAGCAGTTCCGGAGGCAGAAAAGGGTGGAGCCTTTGCACAGGGCATGGAGATGATTTATAAGCAGTTTATCAAATGCTTAGAGGATGCAGGGGTTACCGTTATTGAAGCTGTAGGCAAGGAATTTGACCCGAATCTGCACAATGCAGTAATGCATGCAGAGGATGACACGATGGGTGAGAACATTGTGTCGGAGGAGTTCCAAAAGGGATATAAATACCGCGATACGGTCGTAAGACACAGTATGGTAAAGGTAGTTAACTAAGCTAGTTATATCAAATTATTATATAGGAGGACAAAATCATGGGTAAGATTATTGGTATTGACTTAGGTACAACAAACTCATGCGTAGCAGTTATGGAAGGTGGTAAGCCGGTAGTTATCACCAATACCGAAGGTGCGAGAACGACACCATCTGTAGTAGCATTCACAAAGACAGGAGAGCGTCTGGTAGGCGATGCGGCAAAGCGTCAGGCAGTAACCAATGCAGATAAGACAATTTCCTCGATTAAGAGACATATGGGAACGGATTTCAGAGTAAGCATTGATGATAAGAAGTTCTCTCCACAGGAAATTTCTGCAATGATTCTGCAGAAGTTAAAGGCAGATGCCGAGAGCTATCTGGGCGAGAAGGTAACGGAAGCAGTTATTACGGTTCCGGCTTACTTCAACGACGCACAGCGTCAGGCAACCAAGGATGCAGGTAAGATTGCAGGTTTGGATGTAAAGCGTATTATCAATGAGCCGACCGCTGCAGCTTTGGCATATGGTTTGGATAATGAAAAAGAGCAGAAGATTATGGTATATGACCTTGGTGGTGGTACCTTCGACGTTTCCATCATTGAGATTGGTGATGGTGTTATCGAAGTATTAGCTACCGCAGGTGATAACCGTCTTGGTGGTGATGATTTTGATGATAAGCTGACCAGATACTTCATCGAAGAGTTCAAGAAGCAGGAAGGGGTAGACCTTTCTATGGATAAGATGGCACTGCAGAGATTAAAGGAAGCAGCTGAGTAGGCAAAGAAGGAGCTTTCTTCTTCTACCACTACGAATGTAAACCTTCCTTTCATCACTGCGACTGCTGAGGGTCCAAAGCATTTTGATATGAACCTGACTCGTGCAAAGTTTGACGAGCTGACACATGATTTAGTAGAGAGAACCGCAGGACCGGTACAGAATGCATTAAGAGATGCAGGCATTACCGCTTCTGAGCTTGGCAAGGTATTGCTGGTAGGTGGTTCTACCCGTATTCCGGCAGTACAGGATAAGGTAAAGATGTTAACCGGACATGAGCCATCCAAGGCATTGAACCCGGATGAGTGTGTAGCTTTAGGTGCTTCCATTCAGGGTGGTAAGTTAGCAGGTGATGCCGGTGCAGGCGATATCCTTCTGCTTGACGTTACTCCACTTTCCCTGTCCATCGAGACCATGGGTGGTGTAGCTACCAGACTGATCGAGAGAAATACGACCATTCCGACCAAGAAGAGTCAGATTTTCTCCACCGCAGCAGACAATCAGAGTGCCGTAGACATCAACGTTGTACAGGGTGAGCGTCAGTTTGCAAAAGACAACAAGAGTCTTGGACAATTCCGTCTGGATGGTATTCCGCCAGCACGTAGAGGTGTTCCACAGATCGAGGTTACCTTTGATATCGATGCAAACGGTATTGTAAATGTATCCGCAAAGGATCTTGGAACCGGAAGAGAGCAGCACATTACGATTACCGCAGGCTCGAATCTGTCCGATGCAGATATCGAGAAGGCAGTAAAGGAAGCTGCAGAGTATGAGGCACAGGATAAGAAGCGTAAGGAAGCGGTAGAGGCAAGAAACGAAGCCGATTCTATGGTATTCCAGACCGAGAAGGCACTGGCTGAGGTTGGTGACAAGCTTGGTGATGCAGATAAGTCCGCAGTAGAAGCTGATTTGGCTCACTTAAAGGAATTGATTGAAAAGACCAACCCTGAGGTAATGTCCGACGGTGAGGTAGAGGATATCAAGGCTGCGAAGGAGAAGCTGATGAACTCTGCACAGGCACTGTTCCAGAAGATGTATGAGCAGGCACAGGGTGCACAGGGCGCAGGTCCGGATATGGGCGGTGCAGCTTATGATGCAGGTAATGCAGGCGCAGCAGATGATGTAGTAGACGGAGATTACCGCGAGGTATAAAATAAGAAATGTTCTCCTTATGGGAGATTGCGAAAAGGCGGTCTTTTCAGACGGCCTTTTTGCAGATTATATAGCTTGGCAGTGGAGGAAAAGATGGCAGAGAATAAGAGAGATTGCTACGAGGTACCGGGGGTTGCCCGCGGTGCTTCGGATGATGAGATAAAGAAAGCGTATCGACAGCTGGCAAAGAAGTACCATCCGGATATGAATCCGGGCGACAAGGAAGCGGAAGCGAAGTTTAAGGAGGCATCTGAGGCTTATGCAATCTTAAGCGACCCGGATAAGAAGCGTCAGTATGACCAGTTCGGCCATGCTGCCTTTGAGCAGGGCGGTGGCGGTGCCGGCGGCTTTGAATTCAACATGGGAGATATGGGAGATATCTTCGGAGATATTTTTGGAGATTTGTTTGGTGGTGGCGGCAGAAGAAGCCAGCGTGCAAACAATGGTCCGATGAAGGGAGCCAGCGTAAGAACCGGTATCCGTATTACCTTTGAAGAGGCAGTGTTTGGTACGGAGAAGGAGCTGGAGCTGAATTTGAAAGACCCTTGTGAGAAATGTCATGGTACCGGTGCGAAGGCAGGTTCGTCTCCGGAAACCTGTAAGAAATGTAACGGCTCCGGTCAGGTAGCGGTAACCCAGCAGTCCTTATTTGGTATGGTGCGCCGGGTACAGCCATGTCCGGATTGTAGCGGCAGTGGTAAGATTATCAAGGATAAGTGTCCGGATTGTTATGGTTCCGGTTATATTACCAAGAGAAAGAAGATACAGGTATCGGTACCGGCAGGTATTGATGACGGACAGAGCATTCGTATCCGTGAGAAGGGTGAACCGGGTGTCAATGGCGGTGAGCGCGGTGATTTGCTGGTAGAGGTAAGTGTAAGCAGACATCCGATTTTCCAGAGACAGGATTACGATATCTATTCGACTGCTCCGCTTCCGTTTACAACCGCAGCGCTGGGCGGTGATGTGCGTATTACAACGGTAGATGGCGATGTGTTGTATACGGTAAAGCCGGGAACCCAGACCGATACGAAGGTACGCCTGCGTGGCAAGGGTGTGCCGAGTCTGCGCAACAAGCAGGTACGTGGTGACCATTATGTTACGCTGGTGGTGCAGGTACCGACAAAGCTCAGTCATGAGCAGAAGGAGCTTTTGAAGAAATTAGATGATTCCTTCTATGGCAGAGATTCCGAAGAGGATGCGCAGGAAGGAAAAGAAAGCAAGAAAAAGGGATTCTTTAAGAAATAGGAGCTGCGTATGAAGTGGAAGAAACTTACGATTGAAACGACGACAGAAGCGGTTGATTTTATTAGTGAGCTTTTGACGGAGCTTGGGATTGAGGGTATCGAAATCGAAGACAGCATTCAGCTGACTGAAGCCGAGAAGAAACAGATGTTTATTGATATCTTACCGGAGCTGCCGGAGGATGACGGCAGTGCCAGAGTAAACTGTTATTTGGAGATGGATCAGGATGCCGAGGCGATTCGCGAGCAGATTTTGGAGGGTATCGAAGAAATCCGGATGTTTGTCGAGGTGGGCAGTGCCAATATCACGATATCCGAAACCGAGGATAAGGACTGGATGAATAACTGGAAGGAATTCTTCAAGCCGTTCCGTGTAGATGACTCGATTGTGATTAAGCCGACTTGGGAAAAACTCGACGAGGTAAAGCAGGATGATTTGGTGATTGAGATTGACCCGGGTACTGCGTTCGGAACCGGTGCGCACGAAACGACCCGTTTGTGTATCGGCAATCTGAAAAAATACTTAAAAGAAGGAGATGCGCTGCTTGATTTAGGCTGCGGCAGCGGTATCTTATCCATTATCGGAAAGAAGTTAGGTGCAGATTATGCGGTTGGTACGGACATTGATGTCAATGCAGTAGCAACTGCCAAAGAGAATGTTGAGGTCAATGGTCTGACCGTATATGAGACGCCTGCTACGGAAGCAGCGCTGGCTCGTAAGAGCGGTACGATTGAGCTGGTAGCCGGAAACGTTATTGATGACAGAGCCTTCCGTGAGGTGGTGGGACTTGGCTGTTATGACGTGGTAGTAGCGAATATTCTTGCCGATATCATTATTCCGTTGTCTGGTGTGGTAGCAGAACATATGAAGCCGGGAGCCGTATTTATCAGCTCCGGTATCATTGATATGAAGGCAGAGGAAGTAAAAGAAGCGTTGCTTGCAAATGGATTCGAAATCGTGGAAACCGTAACGATGAAGGATTGGGTGTCCTATGTCGCAAGAGTAGCAGAGAAATAAACGGCTTCGACACGGTATTTTGCAATTAGGTCAAAGGAGGGCGAGCGGTGAGGCTTGCAATCATTGAAGACGAACAGGTGCATAAGGAACTGCTCTTGGAATATTTGGGAGCATGGAGCGAAGAACGGCAGGTGCCAGTGAGTATCTGCTGTTTTTCGAATGCAGAGAATTTTTTGTTTCAGTGGGAAGATGACAGTGATTATGCGGTGCTGTTTGTAGATATTCAGATGGGAAGCATGGACGGCATGCAGATGGTTCGAAAAGTCAGGGAGACGGATGCAGGGATTCCGGTTGTCTTTACGACGGGAATTTCGGATTATATCAGCGAGGGCTATGAGGTGGAGGCAATGCATTATCTGCTGAAGCCATTAGATAAAGCAAAAGTATTTTTGTGCATGGATAAGGTGTGGAGTCGAAAGAAAACAGACGATTACCTATTGGTACATACGCGGGAGGAGATACACAAGCTTTCGGCAGAACAAATAAATTATATTGAAGCACAGGGGCATGGCTGTGTGGTGGAAATCGTGAAACGAGAGAGCGGCAAGGAAACAGAACGGTTGGAGATTACAGAAAGTATTTCGGAAATGGAAAAACTGCTGGCAGGAAAAGGCGTGGTTCGTTGTCATCGCTCGTATCTGTGTCAGATTAAGAACATCCATCATATTGAAAAGACAGAGCTGTTTTTTGATTCGGGCAGTCATATACCAATCAGCAGGCGGCTTTATGCGGAAGTAAATCAGACGTTTATTGCATATTTTAGGAAGTTATAGCTATGGCAGGTATTGGTAAAAATCAAGAAGCCTTGCAAATATGTATGTATATCAGGGAAAGAGGTAAGTATGGGGGAATACAAAGGAATTCGCGACTGGCTGCGACAGAGGACGGCAAGACGTTCATTGGGCTTTCAGAGTGATTTGATGGAGAAATATTGTGATGAGGTACAGAATATGTACCGGCAGGTGCGTGGCTGGCGGCACGATTATCGCGGGCAGATTCAGACGATGAAGGCATATCTGGCAATGGGAAAGCTGGAGGAGCTTAGTGGCTTTTTGAATGAATTGGATCAGGATTTGGCTGAGGTAGATATGGTCATTAAGACCGGCAATGTCATGATTGATGCAGTGTTGAACAGCAAGATTTCCTTGGCAAAGGCGCGAGATATCAGAGTCGAAGCAAAGGCTATCGTGCCGAAGGAGCTGCAGACGACAATAACGGAGCTGGATTTGAGCCTGATTATCGGTAATCTGATGGATAATGCAATGGAGGCATGTATGCAGATTGATAATCCGGCAGAGCGGTTTATCCGGGTATACATTGATATATTAAAGGGACAACTGTATATTTATATTATGAATGCGACCATAGGTGTCAGAAAGCGTAGCGGCAGACGGTACGAGTCGACCAAGCATGGCAAAAATCACGGCTTTGGGTTGATTCGGGTGGACAAGGTAGTGGATAAATATCAGGGCTATTTAGAGCGTCAGGACGAAGAAGGCGTGTTTGCTACGGATATTATGTTACCTCTATAAACCATTCGTGCACGGACGGAACCGTTCGTGCATTTTTTTTGTATCCGGATAGATTTGTGATAAGATGATGACAGAAACGAAAAGCTGTCTGATGTAAGGAGATATTCGGGAACATAAGATAACGAAGGACAGGTAGGAAAATGGAGGAGATGTGTGAGATGAATGAAAAGTTTGTGCCAAAGCACTATTCGATACTAAGTGATATCGTCTATTTCATTCGGTTCTACGCAAAGTATGAGCCGACGGTGCTGGTATGCTGTGCGATTGAGATTTTGTTGGGAGCGGTGATACCATTGTTTGGAATCTATCTGCCGAAGCTGGTGGTGGATTTGGTAACAGCCGGAGCGGAGCGGGGAAGTGCAGCAAAGGAGCTGTTGATTTTCACGCTGTTAATGATGGTAGCCTAC
>JAFTQM010000055.1 GCA_017462755.1 Lachnospiraceae bacterium
ATCGACCAGAAGGTACGGAACTCGGATGCACCATCCAGTCGGGAGGATTCCAAAAGCGAATCCGGACTCTGCTCCATGAACTGCTTCATCAGGTAGAGACCCATACCGTACTGCCATGCCGGCAAAATCAATGCAAGATATGTATTATTGAGTCCCAACCAGGTAATAATCAGATAGTTCGGAATCTGAGTAACGTTGTAGGAGAACATCATGGAAAGGACTACCAAACCGAAGATAATCTTCTTTCCTGGGAAGTTGTGCTTTGCCAACGGATATGCCGCAAGAGAAGCACAGATAACGTGACCCAGTGTACCGCCTACCGTAATAATAATCGTGTTAAAAATGTATCTGGAGAATGGTACCCACGAATCGTTCATCAACACGAACAAATCCGAGAAGTTTTCCAGCGTCGGATTCTTTACAAAGATTGCCGGCGGATACTGGAAGATTTCATCCAGAGGCTTTAATGCATTGTTGGCAATCATGACAAGCGGTAATGCCATGAAGATACCACAGATGAACATCAAGAAGAAGAGTATGCCGTTACCAGCCTTGGAACGGTTCAGCTGCTTCTGCTTCTTGTAATTTTTCTTTTTCGGCTTCTTATATTCAGCTGACAATTACTCTCCCACCCTTCCTAAAATTTTCTGTACAAGCTTATTCGATCCTACCATGAGTAAGAACAGAATCGTTGCAATCGCGGATGCGTAACCCATCTCAAAACGGGTTGTACCATAATCGAGAAGGTGTGTTACTACGGTTGCTCCGGCATAGTTTACCGAAGGATTACCTGCTAACTGAATCGAAATATCCGCTACTGCAAAGGACTGTGTAATCTGCATTACGGCACCGAACATGAGCTGTGGCTTCATTGCCGGAAGAGTTACATACCATAACTCCTGCCAACGGTTCTTTACACCATCCATCGCTGCCGCCTCGTAAAGCGACTTATCTACGGTCTGGAGACCTGCGATGAAGGAAAGGAAGCCGGTACCAAGACTGAGCCATAACTGTACGATAATCAGTACCGGTAAAACGTAGCTCTCGGTCTGCATCCAGAGAATCGGCTCATCAATAAAGCCCATCTTGATTAACATACCGTTTAACCAACCGGTCTTACCAGGATTTAAGATGATGTTCCATACCAGATATGCCTGACCACAAATGGACGGTGCATAGAAAATCAGTGTAAGGAACGCTCTTAACTTACCCTTGAACTCATTGATAATCCATGCGAACAACAGACAGAGCATATAACTGATCGGTCCGGTGATAACCGCGAAAATCAATGTGTTCTTTAATGCAATCATGAAAATATCATCATCCAGGAAGAGCTTGATGTAATTTTTCCAGCCTACAAACGTAGGTGCTTCCAGCATGTTGAAATAAGTGAAACTAAAGCCCATGGACACCAATACCGGTGCAATCGTAAAGAATGCAAACAAAATCAGATATGGTGCAAGCATGATATAAGAAATTTTATTTTTCTTTATCTGGTAAAGTAACTTACCCTGCTTTTTGGCTTTTTCCAAATTAGCGTCTTTCGTTGGTTCTGCCACCGCAAACTCCTCCTTTCTATTCTTCTTCTACATACAACGGAAGGTCAAACTCTTCACGCTTGTAATCAATCTCTGCATCAATCAGAATTACCTTATCCATCAGCTCTTCTCTCGGAGAGGTGCTGTCACTCTCGGTGGTAACCTTGTAGAATGCATTGTTAACGTTACGCCAGGAGAAATATCCGCCCGGTACCTGCGGAATACCCTTTACCTTCTCAAACTGCTCCATCAGAGCTTCACGCTCTGCATTTGGCCAAGGAAGTGCTTCAAATGCCTTGATGTTTGCAGTCGCAATACGAGCTGCCGAACCCATCAGGGACTCCATTTCCTTACCATATGCAATCTGAGTTTCAGCAGAGGTCCACCACTTTAAGAACTCCCAGGATGCTTCCGGATCTTCGGTATCCTTCATAACTACACAAGCCTGACCGCTGCTTCCTACAACATTGTTCAGCTCGTCAGCCTCTTCGTTGTATGTACCCGGAACCGGAGCAATTCCCCAAAGACCCTTGATATCCGGTGCAGATACCTGCAGGTTGTTGTACAGGGTGTAGTCTGCGATAATAATCGGAGCCTCACCGGTACGGAAACGCTCTTCTACGTTAGTAGACTGGTCAATCTTATAATCGGTATAGAATTCACAGTACTCCTTGAATGCATTTACTGCCTGGTCGCTGTTCAGTGCGGAACGGGAACCGTCTGCATTGTAGTACTCGCCGCCGTTCTGATACAGAAGCATTGCAAAAATATTCTCGCCCGGAAGCATACCGATTTCCATTTGGTTCTTACTTAATACAGTCATTACGACCTTAACCTCTTCCCATGTAGTAGGAATGTCCAGATTCAGCTCCTTTAAGATATCCTTACGATAGAACATCATCGGGAAGGTCTGGGTCTCCGGTAATGCGTAGGTTGCGCCGTCAAACTCAAACGGTACCATCGCACTGTCGTAGAAACGCTCGGTTACCTCACCTAAATCTGCGAACTGACTCAAATCAAGCACCGCATCTCTCAAACCGTAATTCATCGGCAGGTCGTTTCCTACTTGTATCGCAACATCCGGTCCCTGTCCGGCGAGTGTCGCCTGCAGCAACGTACCCATATCTACAATCATTACGTTAACACTGATACCACTCTTGTTGGTAAAGGTCTTATCTACCAGCGCCTTGATAACATTTGCCTGATCACGACCGGAACCTACCCACAGGGTAATCGCACGGTCGCTTGCTGCTGCTACGTTACCAATCTGGTTGTAATCAATTACGAAGGAATAATACAGTCTGGTCAACTCATAAAGGAGTCTGCTCCAGAAATTGCTGTTCTCCACTTCTACTTCTACATCAGCAGAATGTACATAGATGGTATCCAACTGCATCGGCTGCTCCAATGCGGAAGTAACCCAGGTACCAAGCGCACGCACATTGGTCTTATAAGAGGAAATAACCTTTACGAAGTACTCGCCATCCTCAATTAACTCATCTAACTGGTCGCGCATGGTAATCAATGCAGTTTCCTTATCACTCTTCTTGCCGGTTGCGGCACGAAGATCCTTAATAACATTGTTCAACTGGTCTCTTACTGCCACCAGCTCACCGTTTAACTCCGGCAGACTCGACTCAATCTGATAGTCACGGTAGGAGTCCGGGGATACACCGGTAATACGGATAATCTTACGATAAATCGCATTCAGCTGTGCCATACAGTCCTCAACCTCACTGATGATGTCCGAGAACTCACCCAGTACCGTCTGCATACGAAGAGTATGCTTACCTGCCTCTAAATAAATCATGAAGTCATTTCCTTCCGAGTCAGCCAGTGTTTCCATTCTCCAGGTCTGCTCATAGGAAAAACCATAATCCTCTAATTCTTCAAAAGGTACTTCGCCGTCAATCGTAATCTTTCTGGACACATAGAAGCCCTTTACAAAGTTCTGTCTGGTGTGCATGGAGATATTGTAATATCCGCTCTCCGGCACCTCAAAATCCCATTCAATCCACTGGTTTACCAATCTCCAGGAGTTACCGCCGATTGCATTGTTTAACAGCTCCTTTGCGCTGGACGGATACAATGCAGGAGAAGACTGATCCTGTGTCGGATAAAGCATCTGGGAAGAGGTTCTTGCTGCATTCTCTGCCTCGATACGAATGGACTTGCCGCTGGTAGCTGTAGCACCTGCTGCATCCCACTCACTCTTCTTATCCGCATAGCTCTTTACCTCTTCCGGATTGTCCAGACGTACTCTGCGGAGCAGCATCGGCTCACGCAGGGAAACCATCGTAACCGTATGCTCACCGGCTGTCAGATACATGGACAGACGGCTGGTGATATAACCCTCGGAATCATACAGATAAGAGGTCATCCATCTAGGTGCTTCCTCCATCGATGGCTTTAAATCATTGTTCTGATTATCCTTAACCCAGTTCTTTACCTGAATACCATCCTCATTTTCAACCAAATCAAGAACCGTATTCTGCCATACTCTCTGGAACTCAACCATCGCTAACTCGTTATATAACAACTTACCGTCTACAAAGAACGCTCTCTGAATATCCGAACTGTTTCCTGCTACCGGAAAATAGTCCAGAGACATATCGTAAAAGCCCTCTTCTGTGACCGTAATGTCGAATTCAATCATACCGTTCTCCGCAATCAGTACGGAATCTCCGGTCTCACCCTCATAGTCGGTATAGACTTCCGGCTTAGAGTAAACCTCATTACCGCTCTCATCCACCGAGCCATCCGTATAACGCGCATAATCGGCCGCATCTACTACGATTTCTGCGTCCGGTCTGACATCATTATACTGAGCCAAATACTCTTCGTAACTTAACATGGAATCATCAATCGAATAAGTACCTACGATATCTTCGTATTCTTCGAGTGATACATCCGTCTGGGCGTAGGAAGGCGTTGCCGGCTGACCGGTTACAATCATCGCTGTCAGCGCCAGAAACGCGGTAAATCTGTTCTTCGTCTTCTTACCCATTTTCTTCTCCTCCTTTATTCATAATACCAGGCTTTCTCGCCCTCTTCCGGCTTCGGCATGTATTTTTTCAGCACCGGCTCTACCAAATAAGTAGACAGATAACACCAGGCGCCCGGAAGCAGCAAAAGGATGGCAAGCACCAAAAACATTTCCTCTTCCGCTTCTACAATGCTGATTGCTCTCTGGATAATCCAAACCACTCCAGCACTTCCCGCCGAAAGCAATATTGTAACAGGCAGATGCCTGAACACCATAGCGGAGGTCATCGTAAGAAGCCTGCCCATCCGTATGGAAAATCTGGAAAGCACCGGACAAAGCCAAACTGCAAAGCCGATGCAGAAGAATATCAGAATCACATATACCAGCAAAAATACCAACGACTCCTTTGTGCCGGCATCCTGTGTAACTCTGATATTAAAAAGTAACAAAGCACCCATCGCAATCATCAGAATACTCAATGGAATGCCACGGACTAAATTACTTTTTAAAGAGTGTAAGAACTCCTTTGTGGGGTATCCGTGTCCCCTTCGTATGGATTTTATGACCGTATAGTAAAAGGCTGTTGTCGCCGGCACGATGGTAACCACCGGCAGACAACACAAAATCCATAACAAATTTAACAGAATCAGACGCCCTACCTTATCCAAAAACTGATATATCGGTCCGTCCGAAGAAAAAAAACTTCCCATGTTCCCTCCAATTATTCATGAATTGGATAGGTCTTCAGATCCGGTAATTCCGAAAAGTTAATCGCCGCTTCATGACTGTATACCTTCTTTACCATCTCTGCCTCCGTATACTGCTCTGACAATATATTCAGACTCGCATCCTTCAGTACACACTCGCCGCCCCAGGTCGTGTAGTAGCCCCACATCGCACCATCGCGGATTGCCAGATCCGGGTCAAACAGACAACCGTTCTCCGACATTACTACCATCTTGCGCTCTACCGAGTAGCCCGCTGCTTCCAAAAACTTCTTTACCTGAGAGGTATATACCTTTTCGCCCGGATAAATATCCTCACCGATGATATCTACATATTCATCACCCGGATACCAGTCTGCCGACTGTCCGTTCCATACCCAAATCAGGTTGTTCAAGCCATGGTGATTGGTCAGGCGGTCATACAGCAGCTTATACAATTCCTTGTATGCCTCCGCACCGGATGCACCCCACCAGAACCAGCCGCCGCTTGCCTCATGCAATGGTCTCCACAGCACCGGCACATCTGCATCCTGCAGCTTTTTCAACTGCTCCGCAATCGCATCAATATCGCGAATCAGCAGGTCATAACCTGCGGTATCCTCTCCTGACATAATCTTTGCCAGATTGATATTGGTATGTTCCTTATAGAATCCACTGTACCAAACACCCGTCAGATATTCCTCCGGTGCATTCCAGTGCCAGCAGAAGGTCACGATACCGCCTGCATCCCAATAATCAATCGCATATTCGACTGCTTTCGAGGTAGAGCCGTTCGCCACACGCGAAGGAGTGTACTCAATCAAATCCAGTCCGAGAATCGCCGGGAACTCTCCGCCGGTCGTCTTCCAAATCGCCGAACGTTCCATGCCGTACATACCGGCATCGCTGCTCTGACCGGTCAGATACTGTTTTCCGTAAATGTCCGTCAGGTAGCTCATCAGACGCTTGGCATTATCAGTGGCATTCTCGTTAATCAGCTTTGCACTGACCTCATAAAGATCCTCCGGAAGTGCTGCCGAGCCCTTTAAGGTAATCGAGTCTACACCAATCCATCCCCAATATTTCGATATTGTAATTTCATGCTGCCCTTCTTCCAAATAAACCCGCTCCACAACTACGTTTTCGAAGCTGCTCTTGGTATTTTTGAAGGTACCGAACTGTTCCCCGTCAATATGAATATAATTTTCCTTCGTATCGCCGGTACTGAACGAAACAATATGTAAATCATAGAATCCGGTCTGCTCTGCATTGACCGTAATCGTACAGGCATCTCCGTCCGCTTCAAAGCCGGTCACATAACCCTCACCGCGAAAGCCGTTCTTGCTGCTTTCTATCCGGGCATTTCCGGTCAGTGTTCCCTTCTCAGCCTCGTAAATTACCGGCTCCGCCGTAACAACCGGTATCGCCGTCGGTGCAGCATCCTCGCCTCCTGTCGAAGCCTCCGGTGTCGGCTCTGCTTCTTCCGCTCCGGAAGGTGTTACCTCTGCATTTGCCGCCTCGGTCGGTGTCGGTTCCACCTTCGAATCCGAACCCTTTCCGCACGCTGCAAGCCCCAAAGTGCACAATGCCATGCCAATTGCCAATGCTCTCTTGTTTTTTCTCATAGCTATCCTCGCTTCTTTCTTACATAACCAATATTAACACACTATAACGTTTTCGTCAATCTTTTCTTTGTGCAAATTATACAACAGGTTTTGAACATTCCATTGTTTTCTGTGCAACCATCTATGTTTTTCATAGTTTTTTGCCCACTTTTTTGGTAATATTTTTGCACAATATGAACCTTTTTCCACTTTTTTAACCCATTATCACTGAGTCGTCCTAAAGTCCGTTACACTTACCTGCTTATTTTCCGGAGGATTCCCGATAAATAACCATCGAATCCACAACTACGGTTTCTCTCGGCAAATCCGGATTCTGCATACGGAACAAAAGCTGCGCCACCAGACGTCTGCCCAGACGCTGATTTCCGACCTTAACCGTCGTTAAGAACGGTTCTCCTCTCGACAACTCCTCCTCGTTGTCAAATCCGGTTACTGCGACATCCTCCGGCACTCTTAAGCCTCGTGCCTTCAAGGTCCGAATTACCAGAAACGCAATCGCATCATTCGCACACACTACCGCGTCCGGAAGCTCTGCCAATCCGTCAATGTATCGCTCCACCTCCTGCGGCCAGTAATATCTGCCCTCGGTATGAGCCACTGCCATCAGTTCCTCACTCTGTTCCATGCCTGCCTCTCTGAGTGCGGTCAGATAGCCCTGAAAACGCTCCTTCATCGTCCGGCAGTAAGTAATATCTCCGATAAAACCAATGCGTTTTCTTCCCTGCTTAATGAGCGTATTGGTAATTCTTCGCACACTTTCCTGACCTTCCATCAGAAGAATATCCACATTGCGCACCTTTTCATCACGCCACTCCGGCGCATCCAGACAAACAATCGGCAGCTTCTTCTTCAAAATCTCATCCATATATGCATCCGAAAATACCGTTATCATAATGATACCATCGATACCCTCTTCAAATTCCTTCGGAAGCACCAGATTCTTTTCATCCTCTTCATTTACAAAATTGATTCTGAGCCGACAGCCGTTTTTGTTTACCGCATCCGAAATACCGATTACTACGCTGTTCCAAAATACCGTAACTTCCTTGCGCCCCATTACCAGAATTGTCTTCTGCTCCGTCTGTGCATTTTTTATTTTGAACTCATTCAGCGCCGCTGGCGAAACCTTCTGATACCCCATCTCGCACGCCTTCTCAATCACCATGTATCTGGTTTCGTACGCCACGGTATCACTATTGTTCAGTGCTTTCGCCACTGTATTTCTGGACAGGTTCAGCTCCCTCGCCACATCCTGAATTGTTACCTTTTTCATGACAGCCTCCCTTTTCTTTTACCTTCCGACCAATCGTGCATCCTTTCGCATTGCACATTATGCATCACTTTGCAAAAGTACCATTTCGTCATTTTCCCCTATCACGTCTACTTTGCAATCCATCTTATCTGTATTTTACCACAAACAAACCCGCTTTTCAAGCTTTTTATTATGCTTTTTTCACAATTTTGCAAAATCAAGCATTTGTTTTGCATCATTTTGCACAATCTCATTTTCTTCATTTGCATCATACTTTATAAGGAAGCGCTTACATAGAACAAAGAGTTTGCAACGCAAACTCTCGCGCTGACGCGCGGTCACAAAGTGACATCTACTGTTCGCGCGTATAAAACGGATTTCATCCGTTTAACCAGTTTGCGTCTTACGCAAACTGTGCAAGCGAACTTAGTTCGCTTTGCATCCACCCGTAGGGTTTTGTATGAAAGGAAATAGTCGCTTTGCGACTACTTCCTTTCATACAAAAAAGGCCGCCCATCATACTTCACGGGCAGCCCTACAGCCAATTCCTTTTCTTATTTCAAAAACATCGCATCCCCAAACGAGAAGAACCGATATCTCTCCTTTACCGCTTCCTCATACGCTTCAAGCACATGCTCCCTGCCAGCCAGTGCAGACACCAGCATCAGCAGTGTCGATTCCGGAAGATGAAAATTCGTAATCAGACAATCCAACACCTTAAAGTGATAGCCCGGATAAATAAAAATCTCCGTATCTCCTTCGCACGCTTTTACAAAACCATTCTCATCCGCAGCCGATTCCACCGTCCGACAGCTGGTGGTGCCGACACAGATTACCCTGCCGCCTTCCCGCTTCGTCCGATTAATCTTCTCTGCCTCCTCCGGCAAAATCCGATACGTTTCCGAATGCATATGATGCTCTAAAATATTTTCCTCCTTTACCGGACGGAAGGTACCGAGACCCACATGAAGTGTCACATGCGCTATCGTAATTCCCTTCGCCTCAATGTCCGCAAGCAGCTCCGGTGTAAAATGCAGTCCCGCCGTCGGTGCCGCAGCCGAGCCTTCATATTTCGCATATACCGTCTGATAGCGATTCTTATCCTGTAACGCATGAGTAATATAAGGCGGTAACGGCATCTGACCCAGCTTATCCAGAATCTCCTCAAAAATTCCTTCATAATGGAACTTTACCAGTCGATTTCCTTCTTCTACAATATCTAAAATCTCCGCCTTTAAAATACCGTCTCCAAACGAAACCCAGGTACCCGGTCTTGCCTTTTTGCCCGGCTTAACGAGCGTCTCCCAGACATCATTTTCTCTGCGCTTTAACAGCAGGAGTTCAATCTTCGCTCCCGGCTGCAGGTTCTCGTCACTTTCCGCAGTCTCTCCTGCCACAGAATAATCCGCTGCACCGTTCGCAAGCTTATTTCCGATCAATCGCGCCGGAATTACCTTTGTGTCATTGATTACCAGACAATCTCCCGGCTGCAGATAATTCACAATTTCCCGAAACACCGTATGCTTCCGTTCTCCGGTTTCCTTATCCACCACCAGCAGACGCGAAGAGGAACGATCCTCCAGCGGATCCTGCGCAATCAGCTCCTGCGGCAAATCAAAATAAAAATCCTGTTTTTTCAATTCCATGTTATCCTCCATTTCACGAACGCCTAATCCGTCAATGCGCTCCGCTGCTTTATCTCACAGCCCGTATAATAATATTCAATGATTTCACGATAGGTATAGCCAGCCTTCGCCATTCCCTTTGCACCGGACTGGCTCATTCCTACACCGTGACCATAGCCGCTTCCGTAAAAATACCAGACATCCTCCTCCGTCGGTGCTTCTGCCCCGAAGCCCGTCCGATTGGTCGCAGATAATACCTGATACTGTTCTAACTCCTCCGGCATCGGACTCGTCGTACCGCCCGCCGAAATCACATAGGCATCCCGAAGCCGCATTGCCGCACTGCCATTTGCACCGCTTACCGTCACACGATCCGGCACATCCTTTTTCGTTACCACCTGAAATTTGGTGTCCGGCAAATCCAATACCTCCCGAATGGTTCCTGCCTGCAAGGTAGTACTCTTTTTATCTCCACGCATTTTCAGCAAATACACCCTTCCGGACAAGGTCGTAATCGACGGTATTACCGTCTGAAGCGTTCCCACATCGAGACCATACTCCGACAGCTTCTTCTCAAGCTCTGCCCGCGTATACTTTATCAGCCACGGTGCCTTCTCCGGCTCCGATTCATACAAATCCGGTACCGCCTGCAAGTACGCAATATCCCAGCCCCAGACATCACCGACATTCTCCGTACTGCCGCCACTGGTTGAAAAATAATACGCCGCTACCATTTCATTTTCATAAGTAAGTACTTCTCCTACCGTCGCCTGCACTGCCGCCGTCGTATTGGCATATTCTCTTTGATATCCGCGATACACCTGACAGCTTGCGGTATCATCCAGATAATATGCACGACTGATATTCGAATCCGCGCGATAGCCAACCCGCATCAGTGCGTAGCTTCTCGCACAGACCGCCTGTGCCTTCAGTGCCTCCGCCGGCCAGGTATAAAGCATCTCACTCGGTACCACACTATACAGGTACGATTCAATATTGATAATATTGACTGCTGTCACACTCGCCGCGCCATAGCAGCCAATCTCGATTCTCCCCCGATAACTCCGCTCCCCCAGCGAAATCACATAATTCCCGGCTCCATCCGGCTGCATTGCCTTAAACTGCGGATATGCTTCCTTCCACTTTCCGTCAATCAGAAACCGATAGCCCTCCGCCTGCACCAGCACCCGGTGCTGATTGTCCTTTTGAAGTGCTGAATAGGTGTATCCGAAACGTCCCTTCAGATTGGCATAAACCTCCTCTGCCTCCGCTTCGCTTTCCCAGCCTCCGACATACACCCGCCAATAATTCCGATAAATTGCCGTCGGATATGCTGCAATCTCAAGTCCCTCAATTACCTCTGCCACCTTCTTCGCCTTCTCATACGACGAAAAGGTCTGGTTCAGTACATAATAACAGCCCGTTGCCGGAAGAAAGGTAAAACCGCTTGCACTCTTAAACTCTTCCTCACAAAGATAGCTGTCCTTGATACAATACCCCAGACCCAGACTTTCATTCTCTATCGTAATCGACTTCTGCTTGCCATACAATGCCTTCAAGCCCACCCGGATATCCGTCATCTCAGCCTGCACGCCTGCATACAGCCGGACACCCGACGCCGAATCGGTAAAAAGACACAGCACCATAACCAACAGCAGCAAAAGCCCTGTTTTTCGCTTATTCCAGAACCTCAAAGGACGGAGCATAGCGCAACCACGCCTTTCCAAGTATTTTTTCCTTCTTTACGAAGGTATTCTCCCAGTATCTCGAATCCCACGAATGATTCCGATTATCTCCCATCATAAAATAGCAGTCCTCCGGCACCTTATACGGACCGAACGAGCCCACTACCTTTTCCCTGACATAATCCTCTGCATACAGCTTATCGTCAATGTACAGCAATCCATCCACAATCTCAACCGTCTCTCCCGGTAAACCTATCACACGCTTAATATAGATTTCTTCCTCGTTGTCCGGAAATTCAAAAATCACAATATCGCCGCGCTCCGGGTCAGAAAACAGATATGCCAATCGAAATCCAATCAAACGATCATCAATCTGAATCGTATCCTTCATCGAACCGGTCGGCACCTCCGCCTTAATTATCACAAAATGGGTTACGATAAATGCCAGGGCAAACGCCACAGCCACCACCATAATCCAACTGAATACTTCCTTTATTACCTTGCCTTTCATTCTTTATCCCCTTTTCTCTTTCCTGCTCTTATTAGTTTAGTAAATCCCCCTCCATCTGTCAAGTCCGCTTATTTTACAAACCCTATCGTCGGCTTATAGCGCAGCCATGCCTTTGCCAAAATCTTCTCCTCCGATACAAAGGTATTCTTCCATGCTCTCGAATCCTCAGAACCGTTTCGGTTATCCCCCATCACAAAATAACTATCCTCCGGTACCTCATACGGACCAAAGGAGCCACGCATCGGTTCTCTGATATAATCCTCCTCATACAGCACATCATCAATATACAGCTGTCCGTCTACAATCTCAATCGTCTCTCCCGGCAAGCCAATGACACGCTTAATATAAATTTCTTCTTCATTGTCCGGCCAAGGAAAAATAATGATATCTCCGCGTTCCGGCTCCGAAAACAAATATGCCAGACGCAGACCTATCAACTGGTCCTCCCTTTGAATCGTCTCTAACATCGAACCGGTCGGTACCTTCACCTTAATAATCACACAGCGCGCCACAAACAAGGATGCTGCAAGCGCCACAACCAGTATGATAATATAACTGAGTATTTCTTTTTTTATATTCTTTATTTTCTCATTCTGTTCCATTTTACCCCTCCGTTCTCAGAAGGCTTTTCGCTCACAGAACACGCCGAATTTTTTTCACATTCTCCGACAACAAAGCAGAACCGCCCTCACGTTATTACTTTAGTGAATGACGGTTCTCTTGTCAAGTATTTCTTTCTACATCAGTCTAACAAATTACTTCGCAAATCCGTTCGGATGATTCTTGTGCCAGTTCCATGCGGAAGAAATAATCTTCTCCAAATCATCATGCTGCGGATTCCAGCCAAGCACTGCTCTCGCCTTGTCACTGGATGCAATCAGCTGTGCCGGGTCACCTGCACGGCGCTCTGTCACAACCGCAGGAATCGGATGACCGGTTACCTGTCTTGCCACCTCGATAACTTCCTTTACCGTAAAGCCGACACCGTTTCCAAGATTGAAAATATTACTTGAATTACCCTGACGCAGATAATCTACTGCCAAAATATGTGCCATAGCAAGATCGGTTACATGAATATAGTCACGCACACAGGTACCATCCTTGGTCGGGTAGTCATCACCGTAAATCATAATCGACTCGCGCTTTCCGTTCGGCACCTGCAAAATCAACGGAATCAAATGGGTCTCCGGATTATGTGCCTCACCGATTTCTCCGCTCTGATGCGCACCGCAGGCATTGAAATAACGCAGGGATACATAACGCAGACCATGCGCCAGACCGGTCCACTTAAACATCTTCTCCATCGAAAGCTTGGTCTCGCCGTATGCATTGGTCGGATTGGTTGTATCAGTCTCCAAAATCGGAATATTCTCCGGCTCACCATAGGTCGCAGCCGTCGAAGAAAATACAATCTTATCCACCTTATGTGCTACCATCGACTCTAACAGCACCTTCGTACCGCAGATATTATTGTCATAATACTTCAGCGGATTGGTCATACTCTCGCCAACCAGCGAATTCGCTGCAAAATGAATTACCGCTTCAATCTTCTGCTCATCGAACACCTTATCAATAAACGCGCGGTTGCGGATATCGCCCTGATAAAACTTTGCCTTCGGATGCACCGCTTCAATGTGACCGGTCTCCAGATTATCCGCAATTACTACCTCTTCACCACGGTCAATCAGCTCATAAACCGTGTGAGAACCAATATATCCTGCTCCACCTAATACCAAGATTGCCATAATTTATCTTCCATCCTTTCTTACAACGTGCATGGACCGGAGCCTGCTTCTACCACATAGAAATCAGCTGCATATCCAATCGTCTCCAGATACTCTTTGCCCACCTCGCGAATGAACGCGTCAACACACTCGTTCTTTACAATGCTTACCGTGCAGCCGCCAAAGCCTGCTCCGGTCATTCTCGAACCGATGACACCCTCCTGCTTTAACGCCGATGCTACCAGCGTATCCAGCTCCTTGCCGGTCACCTCATAATCATCTCTCAGAGAATCATGGGACTGAATCATCAGCTGTCCGAACAATGCAATATCATTTTCCTTCAGTGCCTTTACCGCCTGAATGGTTCGCTGATTCTCATATACCGCATGCTTTGCGCGCTTCTCCTTAATTGGGTCTGCAATCACACTCTTAATCTCCTCAAACTCTGCCTCCGTCAGCTCACCAAGCGATGCAATGCTCTTTACCGTCTGCAGCTTTGCCAGTGCAGCCTCGCACTCACTTCTGCGCTCATTGTACTTCGAGTCGCCAAGTCCGCGCTTCTTATTACTGCAGGCAATGACAATCTTCGCATCCTCCAGACGAATCGGTGCATACTCATAGGATAAATCCGCAGTATCCAAGAAAATCGCATGCTCCGTCTTCCCCATCGCAATCGCAAACTGATCCATAATACCGCAGTTTACTCCGATAAATTCATTCTCTGCCTTCTGACCCAGCTTTGCAATCTCTACAAAATCTACTTCAAATCCAAACAGTTCTCTTGCTACATAAGCAGTCAGCACCTCAATCGATGCAGAAGAAGACAAACCGGAGGAATTCGGAATATTACCAAAGTACAGAATATCCATACCGGAGGTTACCGGATAACCGGCATCCATCAACACCTGCAATACTCCCTTCGGATAGTTCGCCCAATTATGCTCTGCTACCTTTACCATATTCTCCAGACTGGTTTCGATGACACCGAGCTTTTCAAAATTCATGGAATAAAAACGTAAGGTCTTATCGTCATTCTTCGCCGCCGCTGCGTAAGTACCGATGGTCAGCGCACATGGGAATACATGACCTCCGTTATAATCCGTATGCTCTCCAATCAGATTTACCCGACCCGGTGCAAAATATACACCCTCAGCAGCTCTTCCAAATACCTTTTGAAATTCCTGTAACAATTTCTCCTTCATCGTCAACTTCCTTTCGTAGCATTGTTATTTTGTTTGCAACAGAATTTTTGTTTTTAATTATGTTTTCTGTTTTAATCATATCATCTTTTTTTCGCCTTGTAAAGAGGTATTTTACACAAAAAAACTACCATACCTATCATTCCTTTCGGTATGGCAGTTTCTCTTCCTTCTACAAGCGGAACTTATTTACATTTTCATCCATCATATCTGCAATACTTACCAAATTCTGCGTTGCAACATTACATTCGTTCACAATCTGTCCCAATTCAATCATTGCTGCCGAAGTTTCTTCTGTACTTGCCGCATTCTCTTCTGCAATCGCAGCAAGACTCTCCGCACTTTCTTGAACATCATTCTTTGCTGCATTAATCGCATCTACCTCAGTAGAAATATTTCCAATTGCAACAACAACATTGCTCACTTCCGAATTCAACGCATGGAACACTTCTCTGGTCGTATTCAGCTTATCATTCTGCTGTTCAATTTCCTTCAAAACATCATTCATAGCTTCTACACTAATGTTAGAATTATGAATCAGAGCTTCAACAATCTGTGCAATCTTTCCGGCCGATTCACTGGATTGATCCGCAAGCTGACGAATCTCATCTGCTACCACTGCAAAACCTCTTCCATGTTCTCCGGCACGCGCCGCTTCAATGCTGGCATTCAAAGACAACAGATTCGTCTGGCTTGCAATATCCGTAATCATATCTACCGCACTACCGATTTCCATAACCGAACGATTCGTATCATTTGTCTTCTCATACACTTCATCCACGGAAGCTTTTGTTCTTTCACTGATTGCCGTCAGTTCATCCAACGTACTGCCAAGCTTCTGATTGTTTCCCTTCATCTCTTCTGTGCTTCCCAACAAAGTCTCTACATTCTTTGTTGTTTCAGCAACCGACTCACCCATTGCACTAATCTGCATCGTTACTTTCTGCGCTTCATTTGCCTGATTCGTTGCTCCTTGGGCAATCTCGTCTACTGCAATATTTACATTATTAATCGATTCATTGATTGTTTCAAAATTCTCTCGGAATTTTCCCGTGAAACCGCCCAAATCCTCCGATGACTTACGAATATTCACAACAATCGATGCCACTCCTGTAATCAACGAATGAATCGAACGTGCAATCCTACCAACTTCATCGCTTCGTTGCAGCAATTTTCCGCCAACCACTTCATCAAGCCCTCCGGCTGCCACCTCATCAAGATGTCCGGTAACATAAAATATTGCTTTACAAATGCGAGATACAACATACGCAATCACGGCGCAGGATACTGCAGCAATTGCCAGCATAAAAATAATATTGCTTCTAAGCAAGCTATTGTATATTCCCTTAACCTCCATGGAAGGTCTACCGGCAAAAATAATACCTACCTGCTTACCATCATTATTATGTAAGCACACATAGTATCCAAAATACTCTTCCCCTTCAATCATAACACTCGGCGAAAAAAAGCTGTCATCTTTCGATACCTTATCATACAGCTCCTTCGTTACCGTCGTACCAAGAATACGCTTGCCCGAACGATCAAAAATACTGGTAACCACTCGGGTATCTCCCCAGAAGAGTGTAACATCTACACCTGTCGTTTCCTGAAATTTATCCAAAATCGACTGATTTTCCGTAATATTATAATCTCCCTTATAAAGTGTTGTACCATCATAGCTATAATTACCGGAATCCAACGTATTGAGCATCAAATCCAATGCATATTCCGCTGTCTTTAGCTCATGTTGTACCTGTCGCTCTGATACGTCAACGCCGACCGCCCGAATCGACAACGCCGCAAATACCAACAGAATCACAAGAGGAAGCGTTACTGCCAGCATAATTTTCCCCATTAACTTTAAACCTCTTTTTCTCTTCAAGCCAAATACCTCATTTTCATCCATAAACACTTCCTCCATTCTCAGCCTTTTGTGCCATTCATAGAATTGCACATATATTCCTCTCTTTTTTCGCATTATTTGTCGTACAATTCTACATTATATATCTAATTGTAACACTTTTTTACAAAAAATCAATATAAAATTATCCTTTTTTTTCCATTTTGAAACTCCATTGCAAAAGCATATCAAATAAAACAGTTAGAGATAACAAATTCGCCGATTGAAAACAGACACCGGATGTGTTAAAATAAAAAAAACATTGAACAAGCATAAGGAGGATTTATCATAATGGAACAGTATAAGCAGGAATTTATCGACTTTATGGTAGAAGCAAATGTATTGAAATTCGGTGATTTCACCTTAAAGAGCGGCAGAAAGTCCCCATTCTTCATGAATGCAGGCGCTTATGTAACCGGCAGTCAGTTAAGAAAGCTTGGCGAATATTATGCCAAGGCTATTCACGACCACTACGGCTTGGATTTTGACATTCTGTTCGGACCGGCATACAAGGGCATTCCGCTCAGTGTAGCTACCACCATGGCATTTAGCGAGCTGTATGGCGTTGACATCAAATATTGCTCGAACCGCAAGGAAGTTAAGGATCACGGTGATACCGGTATTTTACTCGGCAGCCCGATTAAGGACGGTGACCGCGTTGTTATCATCGAGGATGTAACCACCTCCGGTAAGTCCATCGAAGAAACCTTCCCTATCTTAAAGGCACAGGGCAACATCGAAATCAAGGGTCTGATGGTTTCCTTAAACCGCATGGAGCGTGGTAAGGGCGAAAAGAGCGCATTGGCTGAAATCACTGATTTGTACGGTATCCCTGCAAACGCCATCGTTTCCATGGCAGATGTAGTTGAGCATCTGTACAATCAGGAGCGTGGCGGCAAGGTCGTAATCGACGACACCATCAAGCAGGCCATCGATGCATATTATGAGCAGTACGGTGCAAAATAATATCAAAGAAGCACTGAACGAATCAGTGCTTCCCCAAATACTAGCAAAACCCAAAACACATCCGTCTGCACACTTAGTGCAGCACCAGATCAATGCGCATATAACTGCGCAGGAATGAGGCAGAACATGGAAAAGCTCTACAAAACACTCCGTTCCGTTGGCGTATTTAATATCGTTATCGGCATTGTTACCATCATCCTTGGTGCTCTGACCGGTGCCTTTCTCATCGTAAACGGCGGCAGATTAATGACGCGCAAAAACGACATTATGTTTTAAGCTCTTGCTTAAAGCTCAAATAAAAAAAGAGTTTGCTTCGCAAACTCTTTTTTTATTTGGCTCTTTTATTTTACACAGCCAATCAGTTCCTTGATATCCTCTACCTGATTACGACGCATATAATCCTCAATCCCCTCTATTACATCCAGTGTTGCTCTCGGATTTACAAAATTCGCCGTTCCGATGGCTACCATCGTCGCACCTGCCATCAAAAACTCCAGCGCATCCTCTGCCGTCGCAATACCGCCCATACCAACGACCGGAATCGACACCGCATTTACCGTCTGATATACCATCCGCAACGCTACCGGCTTGATTGCAGGACCGGACATACCACCGGTCTTGTTTGCCAGCAGGAACTTTCTGCGATTGATATCAATCTTCATACCGGTCAGCGTATTAATCAGCGAGAGTGCGTCCGCACCGCCTGCCTCTGCCGCCTTTGCCGTCTGCGTAATATCCGTTACATTCGGACTCAGCTTCATCATTACCGGCTGCTTCGCAACCTTCTTAATCTCTTTCGTAATCTCTTCCACCATCTTTGGATTTTGGCCAAATGCAATACCGCCCTCCTTGACATTCGGACAGGAAATATTGATTTCCAGCAAATCCACCGGTGCATCCGACAGACGCTCTACTACCGCCAAATAATCCTCCGTCGTTTTACCGCACACATTGACAATAATCTTTGTATCATATTGCTTCAAAAACGGGATGTCCCGCTCCAAAAACACATCAATTCCCGGATTCTGAAGCCCGATGGCATTCAGCATACCACCGTAGGTCTCTGCAACACGCGGAGTCGGATTCCCCGGCCACGGTACATTCGCTACTCCCTTGGTCGTTACCGCACCAAGTCGGTTCAAATCCACCAAATCACTATACTCCATACCGGAGCCAAAGGTTCCGGAAGCCGTCGTTACCGGATTTTTAAACTCAATTCCTGCCAATGATACCTTTGTATTCATTCTATTCTCCATTCCGAAGCTGTTCTGCTCCTGATTCTTTGTTATTTTCAAATAGTTGTCTTAATGCTACAGTTCGATTTCCTCTGCCCAAAAGACCGGACCATCCTTGCAGACACGCTTATTGTGTACATGTGTATGATGGTCAACCTCCTTCGACTGACACACACATGCCAGACAGGCACCGATACCGCATGCCATACGCTCCTCTAAGGAAAGCTGCGCCGCAATCCCCTGCTCTGTAGCAAAAGCCTTGACTCCCTTCAACATCGGAGTCGGACCACAGGAAAAAATCATATCTCCGGTCACTCCATTAGCACGAATCGCATCCAATGCATTTCCCTTGGTACCCAAACTGCCGTCGTCGGTCGAAATCACAACCTTACCACAGGCTTCAAACTCATCCAACAGGAAAGTCTTCGCATCACGATAGCCCAGCACAATCGTCTTTTCACAAGAAAGTGCCTTTGCCAGCGCTAACATCGGCGGAATACCGATACCTCCGCCAATCAATACCGCCTGCTTTACCTCAGACAAATCATATCCGTTTCCGAGCGGTCCCATTACCTCAATACTGTCCCCTGCCTGCTTTTGCGAAATCTCCTTCGTACCGGCTCCTGCCACACGATATACCATGCGCAGTCTGCCCTGCTCCTTATCAATATCACAAATACTAATCGGTCTCGGCAACAGCTTCGCACCATCCGTACAATACACCGAAATAAACTGTCCCGGCTTTGCCTGCACAGCCATCTCCTTATGCTCTATCCACATGCTGTAGATTCCTTCCGACAGCTGCTCTGCCGAAACAATCTTTGCACTCACTTTTCCTACGTTTGCCATAGTATCCTCCTGTCCTTTCTTTTCCTTGCGTACTAATATGACTCTATTATATGCTTTTTTTCTATCTCGCGCAAGGGATAACCTTCCGGAATGCTAATAAAAACCAATGCAGGTAAAAAATGCGGAAAGGCACTTTCCCCTTTCCTCCTGCATAAAGTAATATAAAACCGACGCGCCGAGGTGCTTACGTGCAATCCTTTTTGAAACCACTGGACGCAGAGGAAGAAGACAGACAATTACAGCTGTTACAGCAAGGCGACCCGGATGCTCGCCGGACTCTGATTGAACACAATCTGCGTCTGGTCGCCCATATTGTAAAAAAATATAATCTGCCGGAAAAAGATTTGGACGATTGCATCTCCATCGGAACCATCGGACTAATCAAAGCCATTGATACCTTCCAGCCAAACAAAGGCATTCGTCTGGCCACCTACGCCTCCCGCTGCATCGACAACGAAATCCTCATGATGCTGCGCGGCAATCGCAAGCAGTCACGCGAAATTTCCCTCTCTGAGCCCATCGGCTCCGATAAAGAGGGCAACGAAATCACCTTATTGGATATTATCGAGGTCGAGAACAAGGACTTGGACGAAAAACTGTTTTTAAACGAGGATATAAGCCGGCTCAAGGAATGTCTTTCCCACTGTCTTACCACCCGCGAACGCGAAATCCTCTGTTACCGTTACGGACTGTTTGGTTATCAGGAAATTACCCAAAGGGAAATCGCCGATTATTTTCAAATTTCCCGCAGCTATGTTTCCCGCATCGAAAAAAAAGCACTGCGCAAGCTACGCGAGTGCTTTTCCGATTAACTATTTACAACGAATCAGGTCATATTGTTTCGCCGGCTGACTGAACTTTACAAAGATTTTCTGCTGCGGATGCGGGCAGCTCTCCTGCTCGCGTCCCTCTTCATCCAGTATCTTTTCCACCACTGCCATCGTGTCCTCACCCGACGGCGTCATGATTTCCACTTCATCTCCGACACAGAACTTATTTCTCTGCTCCATCTCACAGAAGCCGTCCTTTACCTCGCGCACAATACCCAGATAGGTATATTCCTTCACATAGACATTGTTATCATAAATCTGTGCATCCGTCTTTGGCTTGTGGAAGAAAAAACCTGTCGTAAACTGACGATAGGTACACTTTGCAATCTCCTCCCGATAATACGGCAGATTCTTGCGATACAATTCCTCCGACTCATAGTAATCATCGATTGCTTTACGATAGGTTCTTGCCACAACCGCCACATAAAGCGCCGTCTTCATACGTCCCTCAATCTTAAAGGAATCGATTCCGGCATCTACCAATTCCGGCACATATTCAATCATACACAAATCCTTGGAATTGAAAATATAGGTGCCACGCTCATTTTCAAACACCGGCAGATATTCTCCCGGACGACTCTCCTCCATCAGATAATATTTCCAACGGCACGGATGCGTACAGGCACCCAGATTTGCATCTCTTCCGGTAAAATAATTACTCAAAAGACAACGTCCCGAATAGGAAATGCACATTGCACCATGTACAAAGGTCTCAATCTCCAAATCCTCCGGAATATTCGCACGCAGCGTCTTAATCTCCTCTAACGAAAGCTCTCTGCCCGATACCACGCGCGCAGCTCCCTGCTTCTGCCAGAACCGATAGGTACGGTAATTTACATTGTTCGCCTGCGTACTGATATGCACCTCCAGCTCCGGTGCCACCTCTCTGGCAATTTCAAACACGCCCGGGTCCGAAATAATCAGAGCATCCGGCTTCATTTCCTTTAATTCCTTGAAATATTCCTCTACTCCTGCCAAATCCCGGTTGTGTGCCGTGATATTTGCCGTTACATAGACCTTTTTGCCATACCGGTGTGCAAACTCAATACCCGCCTTCATATCTTCCATCGAAAAATTCTTCGCTCTGGCGCGCAAGCCATACATCTCACCACCGATATAGATTGCATCCGCACCAAACATCACTGCAGTCTTGAGTACCTCCAGACTGCTGGCAGGAATCAGAAGCTCCGGTTTTTTTCGTAAATTTCTTTCCATCGTATCAACCTTTCAATTTGTCTTAAATGTCGTTAATGCCATGCCATCTCCTACCGGCAATACCGTCGTATTCAATGCATCGTTGTGCGTCAGCTCATACAGATACTCCCGCATTCGCATATGAATCGTGCGGTCACGTCTGGTAATTGAAAACTTCGAATCAGCAATACTGCCCTCCTGCAGCACATTGTCCGTTACAAACAAGCCATCCGGTGCCAGCAATTTCAAGAGATACGGCAGAAAATTCATATATTGTCCCTTCGCCGCATCCATGAAAATAAAATCATATTTTTCCGTAAAGCTTGCCTGTTGCCATACCGAACACGCTCCTGCCGGAAGATAAATCTCCCGAAGTCCTTCTTCCGTTCCGGTTGCTTTGACCTCATCCGCCTCACACAACACACGCAGCACCTCTGCAGCATCTCCGATGAGCAATGCAATCCGCTCTGCACGCGGCGCACCTGCAAAGTTCTCCTTCGCCGGTACAATCCGCATCTGCACCTTCTCTATCGTTGCAATTTTCGCGTCCGCCGGCATATACTCGCTCATATACATGCATGAAAAGCCCACCGCCGTTCCGACCTCCAAAATTCGTTTTGGCCGCTTCATCTGTAGCAGGAAACGCAAAAGTGCCTGAGCATCCTTGCGGATAATCGGCACCTCCTCGCGCAACGCTCTTTTTTCCAACTGCTCCAAATATTCCGGCATATCCCTTTCCAGGGAACGCAGATATTCCGAAATACGTTCATCTATCATTGGTTTTGCCTCCCTATTAGCTTCGTCCTCAATCCGCGGGCTTCGGTACATCCGAATTCTCTTCCAGACTCTCCTCCGCGGCAATCGAATTTGCCTGATTTGTAATTACCTCCAATATCTCATTATAATCCATCGAGGTATTGAGTACATAGGTTCCCGGCATAATACTATAATCCTTCAGCTGCGTTTTTACATAGAACGAATATTTGTCCACAATCAAAAGGCTGGTCTCCAGCTTCGATGCGATATTCATCGTCGTTTCACCTCGGAAAATCTGCACCGTCACATCCGTTCCCGGCTCTGGTGCTTTTGCCACCGAACCGAAGACCTGATAGGAAAAATGGTACACATAGGTTCCGCCACGCACGACCACAAAGACCACCAGCGTATAGAAAATAATATTCATTATAAACCGTATGATTGCTCCGGTAAACCGCAATGCCAGCTTTCCCGATGTCGATTTCTTCATTGCCATTTTCCTATCCATCCTCCGTCAAACGTCTCTTCTAAGACTATACTTCCATAATAATCGGCAGAATCATCGGATTTCTCTTCATCTTCTTCCAAAGGAAATCACTTAGAGAATCCTTGATTTCATTCTTAATCTTGCCCCAATCCGACATATTGCGGTTCATACAGCGGTCTACTGCTGCATTGACCACTTCCTCTGCCTCTTCCATCAGGTTTTCCGACTCTCTCACATAGACAAAGCCACGGGACACAATATCCGGTCCTGCCAAAATCTGATTGGTATACTTCTCCAACGTCAGCACTACAATAATCAAACCATTTTCGGACAAATACTGACGATCTCTTAACACAATATTGCCGACATCTCCGACACCAAGTCCATCCACCAGAATGCCCTGTGCCGGCACGCGGTCAACCACCTTCGCGCTATCCTCTGACAGCTCTAATACATCACCCGACGATAACAGAAGTACATTTTCCTTCTCCACGCCCATCTGGCACGCCAAATCTCCATGACATACCAAATGTCGGTACTCACCATGCACCGGAATCGCATACTTCGGTCTGGTCAGTGCATAAATCAGCTTGATTTCCTCCTGACAGGCATGACCGGATACATGCGTATCCTGGAATATTACCTGTGCGCCCTTCATTGCAAGCTCATTCATGACCTTCGACACGCTCTTCTCATTGCCAGGAATCGGAGTCGAGCTGAAAATTACAGTATCTCCCGGCTTAATCGATACCTTCTTGTGAATGGATGCTGCCATTCTGGACAACGCCGCCATTGCCTCACCCTGACTGCCGGTGGTAATCAATACCAGCTGGTCGTCGGTATAATTCTTCATACTATCAATATCAATCAGAAGATTCTCCGGCATCTGGATATATCCCAGCTCTCTCGCCGTCGTAATGATATTTACCATACTACGGCCTTCGACCACTACCTTTCTGCCAAACTTCTGCGCGGAATTGATAATCTGCTGTACACGGTCTACATTGGACGCAAAGGTCGCAATGATGATACGATTCTTTTTGTGCTCTGCAAAAATATTATCAAAGGTCTTGCCTACCGTGCGCTCCGACATCGTAAAGCCCGGACGCAGTGCATTCGTACTATCGCACATCAATGCCAGCACGCCCTTCTTGCCCAGCTCGCCGAATCGCTGCAAATCAATTACATCACCAAAGACCGGTGTATAATCCACCTTAAAGTCACCGGTATGAATAATCAAGCCCGCCGGGCTGAAAATCGCCAGTGCTGCCGCATCAGAAATACTGTGATTGGTCCGGATGAACTCAATGCGGAATTCTCCCAGATTAATCGTCTGTCCGTATTTTACAATCTTACGCTTTGTGGACTTTAGCAGATTGTGCTCCTTCAGCTTATTCTCAATGATACCAATCGTCAGCTTGGTTGCATAGACCGGTACATTGATTTCTCTTAATACATACGGCAGCGAACCGATATGATCCTCATGTCCGTGAGTGATTACAAAGCCCTTGACCTTATCAATATTATCCTTCAAATAGCTGATGTCCGGAATAACCAAATCAATACCTAACATCTCATCCTCCGGAAATGCCAGACCGCAATCCACTACTACGATACTGTCCTCGTATTCAAAGGCTGTAATATTCATACCTATCTGCTCTAAGCCACCGAGCGGTATAATCTTTATCTTCTTTGCAGGCTCTGCTCCTGCCTGCTTTCCGGCCGCTTTAGCCGTTTTTCTCGGTTGCTTTGTTACCTTCTTTACCGGCTCTACTCTCTCTTCTGCAACAATCTCTGCCTCCTTGGTCACATTCGGCAGATTTTCATTTTTACTCTTTGCGCGTGCTACCGGCTTTCTTCTGCGCACAACGCGCGTTTCTTTTTTATTTTCTACAGTCTCTGCTGTCTCTTCTTTTTTCTTTGTGCCTTCTGTCTTTGCAGTACTCTTACGAGCCGTATTGGTACGACGTCTTACCACCTTTTTCTCTTGTTTTGCCGGAGCATTTTCCTTAGTTACTATTGCTTCCTCCGGCATTTCTTTCTTTTCCTTCAAATTTACACCTCCAAAATAAAAATATGTATCCGCACTACCGCGTCTGCCTTCCGCGCAAACCGGCTAATTATCTTTTCATTAACGGTCTTTCCCGTTAGTCTACGATATCTGCATCCTCTAACAGCTCGCCAAATACCTCAGCCAATGCATCCAGCTCTTCCTCGTCTTCGACAAACTCATACACTGCCTCTGCACTGCTTTCCTCGGAAAGATCCTTTAAAATATAGACCTCTGCATCCTCATCTCCTGCATTTTCTGTTACCAGCAGATAGTTGATTCCATAAAATCTGGTCTGCTCCAGCACATAAAAATCCAGACGACTTCCGTCCTCTGCCTCTAAGGATACCATACCATTTTTATTGTTTTCACTCATTCTGATTCTCCTGATTTCTACGCCAATCAAGATAGCTCTGCAATATCACACTTGCCGCTACCTTATCTACTACTTCCATCTTTTTCTTCAGACCAACCTCGCCCAAATCCAGCACCCGATGCGCCGAAACAGTCGTCAGTCGCTCATCCCAGAGCACAACCTCAAGACCGGTTCTTCTGCGGACATCCTCCGCAAAAGCTTCCGATTTCATGGCACGCTCTCCTATCGTATTATTCATGTTTTTCGGATACCCTATGACTACTAAGGAAACCTCATATTCTTCAATCAGCTGCTCAATCCGGGCATACGTCTGCCGCAGCTTATTTTCCTGTTTCCTCCGGATTACCTCGATCCCCTGCGCCGTCAAAAGCAACGGGTCACTGATGGCAACTCCTACCGTCATGGCACCGACATCCAGCCCCATAATTCTCATGTTATTCCGCCTTTTTTTCGTTAAAATGAGTCCGGATATAATCCTTTAGTAATTCCTCGATAATCTCGTCCCGCTCTACTTTCATAATCAGACTGCGCGCTCCGCGATGACTGGTAATATACGTCGGGTCTCCCGACATCACATAGCCGACAATCTGACTTACCGGATTGTATCCCTTTTCTGTTAACGCAAGATATACCGTATCTATAATTTCCTTTACGCCCTGCTCCTGATCCTTCTGTGCTTTAAAAAACTGCGTATTGTATATCTCTTGCATCCTCTTCACATCCTTTGCTGTACTGCATCCTAAACCGCTTACTCTAATCATAATACAAATGACTGAAAATTTCAATCTGTTTCTCAGCGCATTTCCGTCTTTTTCCAACCTTTGTGGCTCATCTGTCTGATTTTTCTCTTATTTCTCAAGCCTTTTCGTTCAAAAGCATACAATCTTTGACATACTGATTCACTGCACACCCGGTTACCATCTGATTCGCCAGATTCTCCTCGGTTCTTATTGCAAACCGTACATAACGCTCATTGTGACCGGTCATATAGGTAACTCCGTCCTCGGTTATCTGTTCTTCCAACAGCACCTTTTCTTCCTTGTTCACAAAATAATCGACATATTCTCTGCGCAGCCTTGCTTCAACCTCTAACAACGCATCACTTCTGCGGGTCTTTATTTCCTCCGGCACCTGATTCGGCATTTTGTCCGCCTTGGTTCCGTGTCGTCTCGAATATTTGAAAATATGCATCTGTGCAAACGCCACCTGCTGTACAAATGCCAGCGTTTCTGCAAATTCCTCCTCGGTTTCTCCCGGAAAACCGGCGATTACATCCGTTGTGATTGCCGGATGTTCAAAATATAACCGAATTAAATCACATTTATTCTTATATTCTTCCGTCGTATAACGCCGATTCATCCGCTGCAGGGTCGCATCACAGCCGCTCTGCAACGAAAGATGAAAATGCGGACACACCTTCGTCGTCGTCAAGGTCTTTACAAAGTCCTCAGTAATAATCCGCGGCTCCAGCGAACCCAGTCGGATACGCGCCAGCCCCGGTATTTTATCCAGCTTTAGTATCAGCTCCAGAAGCGGTACCCGCTGCCCCGGTATTTCCAGTGCAAACTGCTCTTTCTCACTGTATTGCTCAAACCCATAGGAGGACAGATGAATTCCGGTCAGTACGATTTCCTGATACCCCTGCGCTACCAGATCACGCACCTCCTCCAGCACATCCTCTTCCTTTCTGCTGCGAATTCTTCCGCGTGCAAACGGAATAATACAATAGGTGCAGAATTGATTACAGCCATCCTGAATCTTAATATATGCCCTGGTTTTCTCGGTTACGGTTTTCAACCGAAGCGGCTCGTACTCCTTGTTTTTGCGCACATCTACCAGCTCCGCTTCCTGCTTCTTTCCTTCCATATACGCAGCAACCAGATGCACAATCTCGTTTTTTTGATTGTTGCCGACCAGCACATCCACCGCATAATCCTTTTTTACTTCCTCCGCAGATGCCTGCACATAGCAGCCCGCAGCCACAACAATGCCATCCGGGTTATTCTTTTTCGCCTTGTGTAACATCTGTCTGGACTTTCGATCTGCCATATTGGTAACGGTACAGGTATTGACCAGATAAATATCCGCTTTCTCCGAAAAATCGACCACCTCTGCCCCTGCTTCTTCAAACAGCTGCTGCATTACTTCGGTCTCATAGGAATTTACCTTACAACCCAGCGAAAGAAATGCCGCCTTTTTTCCGGTCAACAACGCTCTTTCCTCGGGCAATATATTCTGATTCATCTTACTTTCCTTTCAAACTGTAAAAACTATCTCGCATTTTTTATTGACTTTGCATATTGACATTTAATTGTTCAAATTGTACTATATTATTATTGAAAGCAAAAAGCTTTCACATCTAATCAATGAAGGAGGAGTTATATCATGAAAACCGTAAAGATTTCTTTAAATTCCATCGATAAAGTAAAGGCATTCGTAAACGATATTACGAAGTTCGATACCGATTTTGATTTGGTTTCCGGCAGATATGTTATCGATGCAAAGTCCATCATGGGTATTTTCAGTTTAGATTTATCCAAGCCGATTGACTTAAATGTTCACTGTGAAGACGGTATCGAGAACGTTCTCGATGTTCTTAAGCCTTACATCGTTGAATAAAGGTATTTACTTTATGGGGAGGATACAAAACTGTATCCTCTTTTTTTATGATAAAGGAAATTTGCCATTTCCTTTATCACAAAAATCTCTGAACGAATGCGCACCAAAAGCCGCATTACCCGATTTCGATTACTTCTACCGTATCTATCGCAGTCTTGATTAATTCATCAATCTTCTCTGCCAGATTTTCCTCTGACTTCTCAATTACCGAAAGAATCGGTCTGGTAACCGGATGCTTTGCTACAAATATCGTACAGCAATCCTCATACGGCTCAATCGAAGTCTCAAAAGTCTTAATTTTCTGCGAAATTTCTACAATTTCCTGCTTATCAAAGCCAATCAGCGGACGGTAAACCGGCATCTTACACACTGCGTTGGTTGCCGCTAAACTATACATAGTCTGACTTGCTACCTGACCAATACTCTCTCCGGTAATCATACCCAGACATTTGTGCTTTTCCGCAAAATGCTCTGCAATCTTCATCATATAACGGCGCATGATAATCGTTAATTCCTCATGCGGACACTTCTCATAGATATAAAGCTGAATATCCGTAAAATTTACCACATGCAGCTTAATCGGTCCGGTGTATGCCGAGATAATCTTCGCCAAATCCACTACCTTCTGCTTTGCACGCTCACTGGTATATGGCGGTGCATGGAAGTAGGTCGCTTCAATCGTAACACCGCGCTTTGCAATCATATAACCTGCCACCGGACTGTCAATACCGCCCGAAAGCAACAGCATCGCTTTACCGCCCGTACCTACCGGCATACCGCCCGGTCCCGGAATGATATGCGAATAAACATAGGTCTTATTGCGCACTTCAACATTGATTCGCACCTGCGGCTCATGCACATCTACCTTCAAGCCCTCAAAATGCTCTAAAAGACAGGAGCCCATCTCCACGCAAATCTCCGGCGAAGTCATCGGATACTGCTTATTTGCACGCTTTGCCTCTACCTTAAAGGTGAAATTCTTCTCCGGATAGAATTTGTCCACATAATCAATCACACCTGCCGTAATCTGTTCCCATTCTGTGGATTCAATCACAACAACCGGGCAAATTCCCCAGACACCAAATACCTTCTTGAGCGCTTCTACGGTTTCCTCATAGTCGTACTCCTCCGGACATTCTACAAAAATTCTGCCCTGCTCGCGCAGTACATGATACTTTCCGAGCTTATCCAGATTGAACTGCACTTGATCCCGCAATGCATTCTCAAACACACCACGATTCTTTCCCTTTAGTCCAATCTCCGCATATTTCAACAAAAATGCTTTGTACATAGTTCTCTCTCTTTCTATTCTACCTTCGGGTATATTTCTGCAGCATCGGCACAATTACCTTCAGCTGTTCGATTGCATAATCTATTTCTTCAACGGTCGTATAAACCGAAAAGCTAAAACGAAGCGTCGAATCCAGCAATTCCTTCTTTACTCCGATTGCCTGCAAACTTCCGCTGATGCCCGGATGATTTGAGGAGCATGCCGAACCACTGGACACATAAACTCCCTTATCCTCTAACGCATGCAGCAGCACCTCACTGCGCACCTTTGCAAAGCTTGCACTGACAATATGCGGCGCACACTCTGTAAGCTCCTCCGGCACTGCATTGACGGTCACATCCTCCATCTCTTGCAGCCCTGTAAGCAAGCGCGCCTTTAACATATACAGATGCTCCCGTTTTACCTCGTGACCGGAATAAATCTCCTGCACTGCCTTACCAAGCCCTGCAATTCCCGGAACATTTTCCGTACCGGAACGCATTCCCTTCTGCTGTCCACCGCCGAAAATGAGTGGTTTTACCTTTACCTTATCCCGGACATACAAAAATCCACTGCCCTTTGGCCCGTGAAACTTGTGACCGCTGACACTTAACAGGTCAATGCCTTCCTTTTTCGGACAAATCCGATACTTTCCGTATGCCTGAATCGCATCCACATGAAACAGTACATCCGGCTTCTTTGCCTTGACCGCCGTCGAAATTGCCGCAATATCCTGCACTGCACCAACCTCATTGTTCACATACATAATTGATACCAAAATGGTATCCTCCCGTATCAAATCCAAAAGCTCCGGAAGCTTTACATGGCCGTATTCATCCACCGGCGCAAAATCAATCGAGAATCCAAGCTCCTCTAAGAACAACAACGGATTGTGTACCGATGCATGCTCAAACTGCGTCGTGATGATATGCATGCCCGCACGACGATTGGCATATGCGGCTCCAATCAATGCCATATTGTTCGCCTCCGTACCACCGGAGGTAAAAATAATCTCCTTCGGCTCCGCCTTTAGGCTCGCTGCGATGCACTCTCGCGCTTCCTTGACGTACCGTTCTGCTTCCATTCCCTTCCGGTGCATGGAGGATGGATTACCAAAATCCGCCAGCATCGTCTGACTCATAATCTGCTGTACTCCATCGGATACCCGGGTAGTCGCAGCATTATCCAAATATGCTTCCATTATGCCTGTTCCTTTCCCTCAGCTCCCTGCTCCAGTTCAAACATCAGGATTGATAAAATCGCCAAGCCCGCCGTCTCCGTCCGCAATATCCGCTTTCCAAGCGTCATCGGCCAAATCCCTGCCTCTCTTGCCTTCTCTACCTCAGCATCCTCAAAGCCACCCTCCGGTCCGATGAAAATACCGATTTCCTGCTTGCCCTTTAAGCTCTGCACCAGCCGTCTGCTGCCCTCAATTCCTTCTGCATGCTCATACGGCAGTACCGCTGCATCCATTTGCTTCGCTCTCTCAATTGCCTGCGCATAACTCATAACCGGCAAAACCCGCGGAATTACTCCGCGCATGGACTGCTTTGCCGCTGCTTCCGCAATTGCCTGCCAGCGCTCCAGCTTTTTCGCTTCCTTCTTCGGATCCTCCAGCTTCACTACCGTCCGATGCATCATGACCGGCACAATCTCTGCCGCACCAAGCTCTACCGCCTTTTGCACAATCAGCTCCATCTTATCCTTTTTCGGAAGTCCCTGAAACAAAACCAGACGTACCGGAAGCTCCGTATCGGAAGGCCTGTCCTCTAAAACCTCTGCCTGCACAACATCGGATGCCAGCTCCAAAATCCTGCAATGGTATTCCATTCCGGCACCGTCACAAACCGTAAGCTCCTCTCCGATTCGCATACGAAGCACATTCTTAATATGATTCACATCCGCACCGGTAATCGAAATAACCGGCTTCGTTATCTTCTCTGCTTCTACATAAAAACGATACATATCCTGCCCGCCTTACTGCTCTGTCTCTTCGCCGTCCTCGTTGCTTTCCTTGGCTGCTTCCTCTGCTTTTTTCACGCACTCGCGTACTCCGTCGATTGCCTTTTCGTTCAATACCAGATTCTCGCCTACCGGATTGATAACCAGACCCTTGCCGCGTGAAATGCGCACTGCCTCCTCAAACGGTATCACAATCGCTGCCCACTCACCATTCGGATACATTTTTCCAAACTCCGGCATATCTGTAAAAATCGGCGTATAGGACTCACCTGCCGGATTTTTAATCGCCGCAAACATCAGCTGGGTATCCGGCTTAATCTTAATCTGATTTTCCCCCGCCTTCAGCTGCATTCCATCGTATTTCATCGGAATCATAAAACGTCCCTTGGAAACCTCCAAAAGCATCGCTTCTTCCTTTGCCTTTAAGACCTCTGCACGCTTTTCATAATTTACCTGCCAACGTGCCTCCTGGAAGAAATCCAGCATATGCAGACGCAATGCCTGATTCTCTGCCGGTCTCTGTGCCGGCTGCAGCTTCGAATAATCCGGCGGCGGCAACAGCGCATCTCTGGAAATCAGAGCGCGGCTCTGACCGTTGTCCACCATAATGCGTCCCATACCCAGATAATACATCAGTACATACGCCGGTGCCTCCTTGCTTTCCTTCGTCGGCATCGGCTTTAATGCACGCACCTCCAGCTGACGGAATTGCTCTGCATAATACATAACTGCCAGCTCTGCATATTCTCTCTTCGTATAAATATCCACCAAGCCCTGATTTAAGAACGGGAAGTTCGTTGCCTTATCAAAGGTCATATAAACCTCGTCCTGCTTTCTCAGACACTCTAACAGATTCTCATATACCTGCTTTTCCTTCTTTTTCAGCGGATGCTCCTCATCCTCTGCCACATTTGCCTGCTTTGCATTCATGCTGTTTAAATAAAGCACATAAATAATATCCTGAATCGAAATCGATGCAATCTCTTCTGCCGTCAGCTCTTCCTTTTCGGCAAGTACAGTAAGCTCTGCCTTTCGTTCTCTCGTAAGACGGTTCGCCTCATATGCCTTCTGCAGCTCGGTCAACTCCTTGTCCTCCGGTGCCTGCTGATAAAGATAATTTCCCTTTTGGAATGCATTCGGCGCAAATTCTTTGATTATAAAGGCAAACACCGGTCCGATAGTGCCCATAAAGCAAGCCGCTGCTTTTTTTACCCGCATTCCTGCCTGCTCAATCGCTTCCACCGTACAATTCAATATCGCACGTCCGTTTTCTCCGGTATACGCAACCTTACTGTCCGGTGTCAGCTCGCCGTGCAGTACCTCACCGATAATCATGCTGCCCTGCTCCTTTAACGGCAGTACATCCTTAATCTCACATACAAAATCGGCAGGATTTTCAAAAATACCCTTGCTTACTTTTTCCTCCGAAGCGGTCTCGAAAACCTCTTCCGTCTCCTGTCTATTTTTTTTCTTCCACGAATCAAATAATCCCATCTGTATTTACCCACTTTCTTTGTTTGTAGACCCAAACACTTATCTTATTATTATATGGAATTCTCTCCGGAAAGTCAATCATTGAGTTCCACGCCCGCTCTGTCTGTTTCACTCTTTGCTAACAGCCTCCGGATTGCCTGTTTCATCTCCTTTGCATCTCCGGCTTTTTTTAACGGCTTTATCTCCTTTTCCGAAGCTGCAAAATACGTCCCCAAATACAACCAAAGCTCCTTCATTTTGAACATTGCATTATGCTCTCCCATAACCTCGGTATAATCCTCAAACAAACGGTCCGAAAACTCCTGCACCCGTCCGGTACCGCCCCAATCCTTTCCTGCATATTCTGCCAAAAGTCCCGGATGCCTTAACAAACCGCGCCCAAGCATCAGTGCCTCTACCTTACTCTCTTTTACCACCTCATCTATGTCCTTACACGTCCACAAATCTCCGTTATAGCAAAGCGGAAGCCTGCATCGTTTTGCCACCCGATAAAACATATCCCGATGCGGAGTTCCCTTATAATATTCCGTCCGGATACGCGGATGAATCGTCAGCTCTGCAACCGGATAACGTTCAAATATCTCAAGCAGTCCTTCAAATTCCTCCGGATCCTCCATTCCCAACCGGGTTTTTATCGAAATCCTTCCTTCGACCTGTTCAAAAATCTGCTCCAAAAAGGCATCCAACTGCCACGGCACACTCAAAAAGCCTGCTCCTTTCTTTTTGGATACCACCGTTCCGGACGGACAGCCCAGATTCAGATTGATTTCCTCGTACCCCATCTGTCGCAATTCCTTAGCCGTCTGTACAAAATACTCCGCATTGTTTGCTAAAATCTGCGGCACCACACCCGGAATCGGATTATTCTCCGGGCAGATATCCCGATATTCCTTCGGCGTAAAGCATCCGTTCTGCGTTGGCGAAACAAACGGTGTAAAATATTTATCCATCGGTCCAAAATATTCATGAAATGCATTGCGAAATACATACCCGGTAATCCCCTCCATCGGGGCAAAATAATATTTCATCCTTCTCTCACTCCTGCTGTTTTTCTCTTTTTATCTTTCGAAAACGATTACGATAGAAAAACACAAAAAAATAGTGCTCCGGCACGTTGTAAATTTTCAGTGCTTTTATTATAATGGTTATGCTTGTAAAGTGCAATCAAAATGTAAAGGATAAGAGGGAGCGAATTACAATGAACAAGAATGATTTTGCAAAGACCCCGCCAATGGGTTGGAACAGCTACGATTACTATGATACCATGGTAACGGAAGCTGATGTAAAGGCAAATGCTGACTTTATGGCAGCCAATATGAAGGACTGTGGCTGGGAGTATATCATCGTCGATATCGAATGGTACGCACACGGTGCATCCAGTATGCGTGACCAATACCAGTACATTCCGTTCAGCACCTTAGAGATGGATGAATATTCCAGATTACTGCCGGACCCGGCACGTTTTCCATCCTCCGCAAACGGTCAGGGCTTCAAGCCACTCGCTGATTATTGCCACAGCTTAGGCTTAAAGTTCGGTATCCATATTATGCGTGGTATTCCGCGTATTGCAGCACACAATCACTGCAAGCTTCTCGGTACGACTGCTACTGCAAATGAAATTGCAAATCCATCCTCCATCTGCGGCTGGAATCCGGATATGTACGGTGTCGATGCTTCCAAGGAAGGCGCACAGGCATATTATGATTCCATCTTCCAGCTGTATGCCGACTGGGGTGTGGACTATGTCAAGTGCGACGATATCTGTAATACAAATATTTATCCGCACAATCCATACTCTGCCGCAAAGGAAATCGAAATGCTGCATGCTGCCATCATGAAGACCGGCAGACCGATTGTTTTAAGTCTTTCTCCGGGACCGGCCTTGATTGATAAAGCATGGCATTACGAAAAATACGCAAATATGTGGCGTATCACAGATGACTTCTGGGATACCTGGCCACTGCTGCTGAATATGTTCGAGCGCTGTGAGCTTTGGCAAAACCACGTATCCGAGGGCTGCTATCCGGACTGCGATATGCTTCCGCTTGGTCGTCTCAGTAAGGGCTTCAACAAAGACCATGTAGACCGTTACACCAATTTCACGCCGGAAGAACAGAAAACCATGATGACTCTGTGGTGCATTTTCCGTTCTCCTCTGATGCTTGGTGCAGAGATGACTCTTTTGGACGAGCCAACCTTGAAGCTTTTAACCAACAAGGCGGTACTTCGTCTGATGAAGCATTCTATCGGTGCAAAGCAGGTAGAGCGTGATCGTGATCATGCCGTATGGTTCAGTCGCGACACCGAGGATGGCTCTTACTATGTCGCATTGTTCAACTTCAAGGAAGAGGAAGCTTTCGTTTCCTGCTCTCTTGCAGACGAAAACATAACCGGCACCTTTGCTGCTACGGAGCTTTTGACCGATGCTTCTATCTCCTTGGATACCGAAGCAATCCGCGTAAGTGTTCCTGCACACGGAGCAGTCTTATATAAGCTGACCAAATAAAAAAGGAGTTTGCAACGCAAACTCCTGCGCTGACGCGCGGTCACCAAGTGACATCTACTACTCGCGCGTCATGCGCATCCCTTGTGGGATTTTGTTCCATCTTTTCTATTGTTACAGGTGGTCTAATCCGTTCCTTTTACTTCTGCCTGCTCCAATGCCTTCTTCAGCACTTCATTCTTTCCCTTCGGCTGTCGACTCAAAAACTCCTGAAGCTGCGTCGTTGTCACGCGTTCTACCTCTTCCTTCAGCTCTCTGGCAGACATCCGCACCGCTCCCTGACCAATGATAATCAGCTGCTCTAACGCATCTGAGGTTGCTACCGTTACCCGGTGCTTTCTTCCGATTTCATGTGTTACCCGCTCAATATACATATCTGCCGTTTCTGCTTCCTTCGTATAGACGATATGAATATTATGATAATCAAACGCCGTCCCCGGATTTCCTTTTACGCGATACGCATCAAATACCAGAATCAGCTCTTTTTTCGTAAAGCCCTGATAATTACACAAAATGTCCATCAGACGCATTCTTGCCGATTCCAGATTTTCTTTTGCCAGCTCTTTTAACTCCTCCCATGCAAAAACCACATTATATCCATCGACCAACAGATATTCCGGCAATTTTTCGGCTTCCGGCAAATAAACACGATGAGACGATGCCCCCTGCGCATTGCGTTTTCGATTTTCTTCTCCGAGCGCAGCCGAGGTTCCTGACAATCGGGCCTTAACCGGCCCGAAGGTACGGGCAAATATTGCTTCCAGCTCCTTATCCTCTGCGTAAGAGCCGGAGTAGCCTCTGCTTCCGGCACTTTTTACCGTGGCTACCGGTGCAGCTTTTTCCTCTGCCAAATCCTCCGGCATCTCTTCCGAAAAAGCATCCATCACATCATACCCTGCCGTATCACCCGGCACTACCGTCTGGCCCAGCCGAAGTCCGCTGTCCAAATGCATATAATTTGCTGCCACTCGCCAGGAAACCAAAAATCCGGCTCCATGCGAACAAAATACCGAATCTGCGGTATTCTCCAAATCTCCTTCTGCATCGTACTGAAGGCGTGCAATGACCTCCTCTGTATTGTGACAAGGCTCATAGCCCCGCATCTGACACACCAGTCTGCCACAGCCTCTGGTGTAAGAAATCAGCTCTGCTGCATATCCCTGCATGGTCGCTACCGGCGCACTTCCGGTTAATACCGCTTTATCTCCTTCAAATTCCGGCGGCAAAAACTTTCCATGCATTCGTTCTATATCCGACATTGCACGTCCTACATTCTCTCCAGGAAGCTCCATTCGAAAATTATAATACGGCTCCAAGAGTACACTCTTCGCCCGCATCAAACCATGCCGTACTGCCCGATAGGTTGCCTGTCTGAAATCTCCGCCCTCAGTATGCTTCAAATGCGCTCTGCCCGCTACCAGTGTTATTTTCATATCGGTAATCGGAGAACCGGTTAGTACACCCAGATGCTCCTTTTCTTCCAAATGTGTAAAAATCAATCGCTGCCAGTTCCGATCCAGCACATCCTCACTGCAGCGACTCTCCAATACCAATCCGCTCCCCAGCTCTCCCGGCTCCATCAGCAAGTGTACCTCTGCATAATGACGCAACGGTTCATAATGTCCCATGCCTTCTATCGGAGCTGCAATGGTCTCGCGGTATACGATACTACCCTCATCAAATGCAACCGTTACACCAAAACGTTCCTGTATCATACTCCGAAGGATTTCTAACTGCACATTTCCCATCAACTGTACATGAATCTCCCGAAGCGCTTCCTTCCAAGTCACATGAAGCAGCGGCTCCTCCTCCATCAATTCACGCAGCTTCTGAAGCAGCACCACCGGATCGGTACCCTCCTGCAATACCAACCGGTAATTCATTACCGGTGCCAGCATCGGAAGCTCCGAAGCCCGTTCGATTCCAAAGCCCTGTCCCGGAAAGGTTGCGCTACAGCCGGATATTGCACACACCGTACCCGCCTCTGCGCATTCCACTGTTTGAAACTTGCTTCCACTGTACAGACGAATTTGGTCTACCTTATCCTCGCCATGCAGCTTTTCCTTTACCCGCAGACTACCACCGGTTATTTTTAGGTAAGTCAGTCTGGTACCGGCATCATCTCTGCCGATTTTATACACTCTGGCTCCAAACTCTGCCGGATATTCCTTTTGCCGCGTGTAAGCTGCCATTCCGTCGAGCAACTCTTCCACACCCAATACCTTGAGTGCAGAACCAAAATACACAGGAAATACCTTACGCTCCGCAATCGCAGCTGCTACAGATTCCGTCGCAAGCGTTCCGGTTTCCATATATTCGTCCAGCAACGCTTCCTTACAAAGCGCCAGTGCTTCATTTTTTGCATCCTCCGGCTGTCCTGCACTAAAATCTACACATTCCTCCGACAAATGCTTCTTCAAATTTGCGAGCAGTGTCTCCGGCTCACAATCCGGCAAATCCATTTTATTCACAAAGATAAACACCGGAATCTGATAATGTGCCAGCAGCCTCCACAAGGTCTCCGTATGTCCCTGCACTCCGTCACTTCCACTGATTACCAGCACCGCATAATCCAGCACCTGCAGTGCACGCTCCATTTCCGTTGAAAAATCCACATGCCCCGGCGTGTCCAACAGCGTGACCTCAAGCTCCTTCCATTCAAATCTCGCCTGCTTTGAGAAAATCGTAATTCCTCTTGTCCGCTCCAGCGCATAGGTATCCAAAAATGCATCCTTATGATCCACTCTGCCCAGCTTTCGTATGCTGCCGGATAAATAAAGCATTCCCTCCGACAGGGTTGTTTTCCCGGCGTCTACATGCGCCAAAATTCCGGTTACTAATTTTCTCATATCATTTCATCCATTCCTATTTTGTACAATTCGGATTGCATACCTCACTCAGCATTTGATACAGCAGCGCACTGTCGATTGGCTTCGCAATATATCCGCTCATGCCAACCTTTTCCGCCTGCTCCTTATCATCCTCAAACGCATTCGCCGTCATTACAATAATCGGAGTATGCCTTCCATTCTCTTTTTCTTTTTCCCGAATCCAGCTTGCAGTCTCCAAACCATCCATCACCGGCATACGGATATCCATCAAAATAACGTCATAATTTCCCTGTGCAGCCTTGTAGCATTCCATCGCCTGCTGACCGTCTTGCGCTACCTCTACCTGCATACCGACACGCTCCAGCATTCGCTTTGCAATCTCTGCATTGATTGGATGATCCTCACACAACAGCACACGTTTTCCCGCAAGAATTCCTTCCGGCAATTCCTTAGTCGCAGCCTTTTTTGCTTCCTGTCGTTCCGTTTCAAATTCATCGCACAATTCAAACGAAAGATCTACCACAAACTCCGTTCCCTCGTTCGGCTTACTTGAAACCGTAATCGAACCGCCCAATTCCTCTACCAGCTTTTCTACGATTGCCAATCCCAGTCCGCTGCCCTCTCCTCTCTGCACATCCTCTTGCACAAACGGCTCAAAAATATGCGGTAAAAACTCCGGACTGATTCCGATTCCATCGTCCACTACGCGAAAACGGTTATATACTCTGCCATTCTCCACCTTTAGCTTATACACTTCATAGCGAATATGTCCGCCCCGCGGAGTAAACTTTATTGCATTGTTCAACAGATTCAAGAAAATCTGCTTTACTCGCACCTGCGCCGAAATTACATACTCGCGCTTATCATCATAATTGTGGATTTCAAAACTAATTCCTTTTTCCTCCGCCAAAGGTCGTATTACCGCATCAATTTCCTGAAAAAAGCCCTCGATGCTTGCAGGATGATAATGTAACTTCAGCTTGCCGTTCTCTGCTTTTACCATATCCAGTACATCATTCAGCAGCTCCAGCAGATATTTTCCGGACATATTGATTTTCGTCAAATTTCCTATTTTTTCTTCTACAGTTGCCGTCTCATTCATTAATGGGTCAGAATAACCAATAACCGCATTCAGCGGTGTACGCAGGTCATGGCTCATACGCGACAAAAACTCCGTCTTTGCCTGACTCGCCGTATTCGCACGACCAACGGCCAGCTTCAGTTGCTTATTGATATGCTGGCGATAGCTTGCTATATAAGTAACAATACAGGTAATAACCAGTAAAACCACACAGACAACCACAAAAATTGATGTGTTGTAACGATAGAAAAAGTCTACCAGTGATTCGTCCGCGGAATAACTGGTCAGATTTTCAATCAAAATATTGGTACGGGTTTCCTCCGAAATATTACTAATTGCTTTATTTAAAATAGTCAATAAATGTGAATCCGTATATGCCGATACACCAATACAATAATCATAAATCGAATCCGGATAAGCAAGCGCTGTAATATTTCTATATCTCGGATAATTTATCAGCTGGTCCATACTATAGTCCGGAATCATAGAAATATCCGCTTTTCCACGATTTACCATATCTACACATTTCTCAAAGGTCTCTGCATAAACAATATCCGTATACCCTAACTCCTTGACCATCAATTCAAAAAACGGTGTACTGTTTACTACAACAACCCGGTTGTCTAGCTCCTTGTAATCTGCCACCGCACTATTGATAACTACAGTAACCGAACCGTTGGAATATGCTTCCGTTATCGCTACATGCAGGCTTTCTACATTCCTGTCCGATGCAGCTACCAGACCAATCAGCTGTACCTCATCGTCTTTCATCTGTCGCTGCAATTCCTCTCTCTGCTCCTTTGCTACAAAGCGAAACTGCAGACCCGTAATCTGATGAATTGCGTCAAACGTATCTACTACGATTCCCCGATATGTGCCGCTCTTCTCATCATAATACTCAATCGGGCTCATATCCACCGACAGTGCTACCGTAATCACTCCTGCATTCTCTATATACTGCTTCTCCTCCTCCGACATCGTTACCTGCTTTAATATGCCGGGAAAATATTTATCATCCAGCATTGCTTCATAATACGGTTCTTCCAGCCGAATCTGATACATTGCTTCGTCCAACTGTTCTTTTATTTCCGGTCTGCTTTGATTCAGCATAAAATACCAGGGCATCGATAGAATTCGTGCAATAATCTTGTAATCCTTTTCACAGCTTACGTTCGCCATCAGGACGGCATCTACTTTTCCTGCCGCCAATGCTGCCTTGGCTTCTCCATCCGATTCGTATTCTACAAACTCTACTTCTACACCTTTTGTATCAAAAAACTCCTGTGCCTGACTATAGCTGAGTGTTCCTTTCAATACCGCAATCCGCATTCCTGCATAAGACTCAAAGTCATTGAACATATATTGGGTCTGAGCCGGAAGAGTACAAAGAACAATGGAACCCTGCCCCATCGAAAGCTCCGAAAAATCACCAATCTCTTCGCGTTCCTCCGTCATCTGACATCCCGGCAAAATATCTACCGTTCCATTCTTAATTGCTTCTATTGCTTCTTCAAAAGACATTCGGACAAATTCATATTCCCAATCCGTATACTTCTGTATTTCTTTCAAATATTCATATGCCGCACCATAAGGTGTATCATCCTTTTGCAATGTCAAATAACACGGAAAATCATTTACCGCTACCCGGATTTTTTCTGTTTCACTCTGCTCTGTCGCTTCCTTCGCCTCATTCGTATCCGCATATACTGTAGCCGAATCCTGTCTAAAAAATCCCCCTATTATAATAACCAAACATGCCAGCAAAGTCATCTTTACATATCGTTGCTTTCCTTTCATACGCCGCCTCCCATTCCCCCTTATTATATAATATTTCCTCTTGAGACTCAACTTGTTTATCACTCATATTTCGTTCGAATTTTGACACGAAACCAAAAGAATCTTTTACAAAAAAACGAGGGTATGCAATCCGTTCCTGCACACCCTCGTTCCAAAATACTCTCACTTAGTGATTCTTATACTACTCTGCATTCGCAGTGCGAAGCTTGTCCGCCAACTCCAGAATCATATTCATCTCACCGTTTACCTTATCAAGATACTGCACTGCTTCACCGGCAACTCTTACGCCCTCTTCCGACGTAGCCGCAACCTCCTGACTATTGGCAGACAACTGCGAAATATTATCGTTGATTACTGTCGTTGCCTGCAGGATTTTCTTCATAACTGCCTCGGTCTTATCAATATTTTCAACTAAGTCCTTGACCTCGCCCTCGATAACCTCAAATTTCTTCTGAGCTTCATCAATCATACTGCCCTGTTTGCTGATTGTGTCACTGGAAAGCTTAACACTATCGGTGCTTACTTCAACATCCGCTACCAGCTCCTCGATAATTCCGGTAATCTGATTTACCGATAATCTGGTATTCTCCGAAAGTGTACGAATCTCATCCGCTACCACTGCAAAGCCTCGTCCGGCCTCTCCGGCTCTGGCTGCCTCGATTGACGCATTCAATGCAAGGAGATTGGTCTGTGAGGAAATATTCAAAATCGTATCAATAATCTCCTTCACACTCTCTACCTTCAGTGCCAAACGCTTCGTCGCCTCTACGGTACTGTCATTCGTCTGCCCTACTACCTCCGCCTGCTTCTTCAATTCTTCAATCAGCTCCGCGCCTTCGTTAACGGTTGCCTGTGTCTTTGCAGACGCAGCCATCATTTTCTCAATTCTATGCCCTGCAACATCCGCTTCATTATGAATCTCATTACACATCTCCGATTCTTCCTGAATCGCCTCAGCGGTCTGCACGGTACTGGAGGCAATCGCTTTCATCGCCTCATCATTTGCCGAAATCGCCGTACCCAAGGTTCCAAGCACCGCAGAAGCCACATCAAAGCTTTGCGTAATCTGTTCTGCAACCTCCTGCAGCATCAGGGCAACCTTTTCCTGCTCCTTCGCCTTTACAGAAATTGCTTCGACATTTTCATCGTTAAACTTTAACAAAAGGCCGATACAGGATACGGACGCAATCGCACACAAACCAATCGAAATTGCTCCCAACGTAACCCATTCCGAAGATGCCGTACCAAAACGGTTCATCTGAATACAATGAATCACATATCCCAGCACGATAAAGGAATTTCCCCAAATAATCAAGCGCTTATTGAGATATGTCATTGATGCAAATAAAATAATAAAACCATACAAAAACGTAAACTCATTTTCATTGAAAATAGATACTATAAAATACATCAATGCACCGGCACCGGCAATACCTATCATACCTATCTTGCGATCCTTTTTGGTTATATACATTACCACCGCCAGAATCATACTCAGAACAATGCCTGCAATCTGAATGTAAATGCTGGTATTATCCTCTTTGTTTCCGTTCAGAATTACCCCAATCAACGTCAATAATACAATAGCGCACGTCAATATTACACACGGAAATGCCTTTTTGCTTGACCTTGTATACTGCTCTTTCGTCATATCTTTATCCTCCCAGATTCTATTTTGCACTATACTAAATATGATTATATCACATTTTCTGTCAATGTTCTATATTTTTTGCAAAAAAACTCACAATTATTTATTACGATACCATCCGATTCGACCTTCTTTCTTTACAATCGCCCCTACAGAGGTCTGCACAATCACCTTCAATACATCACCCTCGCATATCTCCAGCTGCAGATTCGTAAAATCATTGCAAAAAATCTTTTCCCCGCGATGATACAGATAGCTCTCCGGCGCATCAAATACCACACCACTGCTCTTGTGTCGCAATACTACTACATCCTCTTTTTCCTCAAGCACCTCTACCTCAGCGTCGAAGTACTTTAAACAAATCGTTTGTGTCTGCGCTGCCTGTGCCTTTTTCGCATAAATTTCCGGATAGTCATCATACGCATCCACCATAATTTCTTTCATATCAGCAAACGGCTCAGGAATCAGAAGCGCATTCAGTTGTTCTCCTATTTTCAATGCACAGCCGCCGTCAATCGAAATGATACGCTTTTCATAATCAAACATCGGATTCATATCGTCTGCCTCCGTCTGATACAGGCATACCGGCCAGTGTCCCACTACCACACAGCGACGGAATGCCACCGGCTGCTCCATAAATGCGTCCACCTTCATAAACCAGAAGGCATCTTCTTTTTCCAGTTCTTTCAGATTCTCCGTCGGAATTCCCCCATGTACAAACAGATAATTTCCACAAATCAGAATGGTCGGTATCTCCCACAAAAGCTCAATTTCCTCCCGGTACGCGGTTCGGATTTTTTCCTTAACCTCTGCCACATTGTTCTCTGTTACCTCTTCCACGGTAATCCCAAGCTCGGCAAGCATATCCAAAAACAATCCTCGTTTCCAGACCTTCTTTGTCCAACGCAGCGCCTCCAAAAAGCGTTCTTCATGTCCTTCGCTCTGATCCAGAAAGCTTCCGATTCGGTCTGCATCCACATTTCCCGCCAATACATGCACCTTCGGATTTTCCTTCTTTAGCTGCATCACATATCGAACTGTTTCCAGACTGTTGCCGCCCTTTTCAATCAAATCTCCGACAATAATCAAGGTATCATCCTGCGTATATTGTACCTTCTCCAATAATCCCTTCAAATAATGTCCGTACCCATGCACATCACTAACCACAATCATTCTGCCGTGACACTGCTCTGTAATATCGCGTATTATAGTTTTCATCCCATTTTTCTTCCCTTCCGGCTCTTTTCTCTCTTTTTTATCAACTATCTTTTTTCGTCGGACTTTTTTATTTTAATATCTTACACCCATCCGAAGCACTCAAATTCCTTTATTTTTTCCGCAACTGCCCGCATCCGTTCCTTATCCACCTTACACACCTTTCTGTCATAGGTGTAGAATCCATTGATTTCATCTTCCACATCACTAAGCTGCGTATAAATACAACCACAGGCACCGGACGAAATCACCGGATAAAGCAGCTCCTCATAACGCGCCACAATACGCCCGGTCAGCTCCTCTTTGCTCTTGCACGCACCATAACCATAACTCTTGTACGGATTATAAACATGCCCTTCGACGGCATAAGAAAACCCACCAAACTCAGACAGAAACAGCGGCCGCTCCTTCGGAGCCGGGCAAGGCTTGCCAAAGTATACATGATAGCTGTCAAAGTCACTCTTTGTCTGTGCAAACCAGCCGGAGGTCGCATCGTACAACCGCGTCGGGTCGGTCTGCTTTGCCAATTCATACATCCGGTCACTTTCAAACTGTCCCCAGCCTTCATTGAATATCGTATATGCCACAATGCAAGGATGATTGTACAGCTGCTGTATTGTTTCCAGCATATGCGCCTCAAATTTTTCCCGAACCACTGTCCGCGGCAAACGCTTCGTATCATCCCGCTTCACTCTTCCGATGGTCGGCAGTGCGGTATCCCGCAAAAACGAATAGCTGCCGTTATTTACCATATCCTGCATTACCAGCATTCCGTGCAAATCACAATAGTAATAAAAGCATTCCGGCTCGATTTTGATATGCTTACGCAGCAGATTAATCCCAAGCTCCTGCATCCGGAGAATATCCCGCTCATATTCCTCTTCTTCCGCCGGCAGATATATCCCGTCACTGAAATATCCCTGGTCCAATACCCCATTTAAGAAAATCGGCTTGCCGTTTAAGCACACCCGATTCACACCATCTACTTTCGCTATCGTAATTGTGCGTAGCGCAAAATAAGTTTCTACCGTGTCCTCTCCAACCGTTATCCACGCCCGGTACAAATACGGTTCTGCGAAAGACCAAAGTCTTGGCTTGTACTGCTCTCCGGCCTTGGTTACGATATCTGCAAGGTTCAGTTCCAGTTCGCCATTCTCAAAAGGCACGGTATGAAATTCTCCGTTTGAAAGCTGTACGCGAAACTCTCCTGCGGCATTTTTTACACCAGTATTCATTTCAACGTTCACGCGAATTCCGTTTGCAAAATCTCCAGACCATTTCTGTCCCTTAGTCACTGTTCCGCTATGAGCGCTTACACCACTGTTTGCATTTCCAAGACTGTTCTCGCTCCTGAGCGTATCACACTCTGCTTCTGCAGTTTTCCCACATACAACCGGAGTTACCCGCAATCGCTCTACATATCTCTCCGGTACTTCCTCCAGCCACACCTGCTGCCAGATGCCACTGACCGGCGTATACCACATACCACCACGGTCTTTTCGCTGCTTTCCATATGGATAATCATGCGACAACGTATCTGTCACACGCACCTCCAAATGATTCTCGTTAGCCACATATTCCGTAACATCAAAGGTAAACGGCAAATATCCCCCCTCATGTCTGCCAAGACACTGTCCATTCAGCCAAACCTTGGCAATCTGGTCTACTGCACCAAAATGCAGCAGCATACGTGCCGCCTTCCGTTCCTTTACCGTAAACTCACAGGTATAACACAATTCCTCACCTACTGCCTCAGCCTTGATTCCACTATTCTCGGCATAGTCAGACAAACGCGCCTGCGGCGGGAACGGCACACGAATACGAACGCCGCCCAGCTTCCAGTTATCCGAAAGAATCCGATAATTGTCCCGCTTTAACTGCGGTCTCGGATAGCTTTGCCAGCTTACCTTGCCAGCCAGCACCTGCGCTCCCGCTTCCGTCAGCAGTTCACGATACTCTCGTTTTCTTTTCTCCTTTTTTCCAAAACGTTTCTGCAATTTCCCGCTCCTTCCCCGCTGCCTGTTACAGCAGAATGACTACGCAGTTCCCTTATATCTGCTTCTGATTTTTCTCCATCGCTTCCTCAAAGCTACCATAACCGTAAAACTGTACGGTATTCCTCATAATTTCGCGTGCAACACTCGTTCCTGCCTGTGCATGTGCGACAATATATCTTCCATATAGCTCTAACATCTTGTCCGAATATGTTCCAAGCTCACCTCTTAAATAGGTCTCATAGGAGGTATCATACGGTGTATCCTCGCCGGTATGAATCACTCTCGCATTGTCTGCCAACCCCGGATATTGCTCTGCAAATTCCTCCATCCACTGCACCTGCAGCCGAATGATTTCCTCCATAATCCTGCGTTTCTCCTCCGAAATAGCAGGCAGCGTTTGCGCAAACTCCGCATACCGCTCCGGTGCGGTGGATGCCATCATACGAGCATATTTTTCTTCCACCATATTTCTTCCCTTGGAAAAATTCACTTTAAAATCTGCAAGATACTGCAACAGCATCTCTTCCTCCCAGGTCAGATACTGACTCATCCGCATAATACGAAAGGTTCTCCAATTATTCTGACAGCTGGCACGTCCGCCCTCGTTTTGCACCTCATCAAAGGCTTCAAACTCCGCTTTGGCAATCTGCAGTGCAAGTTCCTCCACTCTGCCCTTTTCCTTCTTGCTTTCGATTGAAAGTAAGGCATCGCTCTTTATCAAAATTTCCTGCGTATTGGCATCCAGATATGCATCCGCACGACCCACGATACCAAGCAGTTCCAACGCGCCGGCAAAAATCACCGCGAGCTTTTCTACTAACAGCGTCATTTCTTCAGCATATGTCTCCTCTACTGACATAAGACTCAGACGTTCCAACAGTACCGTGACGCTCTCCTCTGTCTGTCCGACTCTGGCACAGGCGCTCGCTAACGTTCCTCCTGTCATCTCCAGCTCCTGCAAGCCCCGATACAGCCACTTATCATGCGGTGCATAGCTGCGCTCCAGCAAAAAAGCCAGCTTCATCGCATGCTTGACACATTCTGCCCTTGCAAGCTCTGCCGCCACAAGCTGTCCCCGCTTTCTCATGCGCGGCAGATTATACTGCCCGTTTTGCGCAAACAAGGCACCTTCCTCTGCAATTCTGCGATACCAGACTGCCCTTGGATAATACGCCAAAAAATGTTTTCTCCACTCTGTAAAGATGCCTTCGGCATCGTAAAACACCTCACCATTGACCGCGGCAGCCAAACCATATTCCGAAGCCGCAAGCCATGCTTTTGAAGAAACTGGCTTAGAAAGCTCCCCCATACCGGTCACGTTCTTATAAAAATCTTCGATTATTACTACACCGTCTCTGCCTCGTCCCGATATACTCCGTGTCCGTTCCACACCCAAATATGCACTTGGCAGCTCTTCATACGCGCACTGCAATGCTTCTCCAATTTCCGCATAGGTCTCCTTCGTTACCCACATCACAAACCGCGGACCAAAATCATGATCCCGCGATTGCACATCATCAAAGCCAAAACAATCCGAGCCCTTTCCGACCAAGCCGACTGCAATTCGCTGCTCATACTCCGGAAATTTCTCCGCTATCATCCGTTTGCCGAATTCCTCATAATAACGTCTGCAAAGCTCCAATCCCTTGATATCTGCGCCTTCCTCTGCCTGAAATTTACTGCGAATCAACCGGATATTCTCTGATAGTCTCTCGTATTGGATATTATTTCTTCCCAAATATCGCGCCACACACTCTCTGCTTTTTTCCACAAGTTCAATCGCACGCAGATACTCTCCCTCCTGATAATAAAGCGTACCAAGTGCCGACAATGCCGCACTGTAATGCGCGTCATCCACCTGCTGTTCCTCAAACATTGTAATTGCTGTCTGCGCATACTCTTTTGCTTGCTTTGACTCTCCAAGCACAATGCAGGTATTGGCAAGATTGGCATAGGTTACAGCCACCTCAAACTCCGTCCCTGCATTTACCTTTGCTATCTCAAGCGCCTTCAAAAGCATCTCCTTTGCCTTTGCATACTCCTGCATTTCCTGATACAGCAGGCTGATGTTGTTGTAAAGATTGGCATAATACATATCCTGCTTCCCAAGTGTTTTTTCATAGACCGGAAAGACCTGCATATAAGCATCCAAGGACTCCTGCAATCTGCCTGCGGCTCTCTTGGCATTTGCCACATTTAGCAAGGTCGTTGCATAAGCAGTACTGCCCTCCAGCTGCATTGCGGATGCCAGCTTTAGTGCCTTATCACACATCTCCATAGATTTTTGATATTCACCCGTTTCCCGGTAAAAGCCAATCGTTTCATTATACAAAATAAGCAGTGCATTATCGTCCGCTTCCTTTTGCGCAGTTTCGCGCTGTACCTCCAGAAAATGCTCTATTGTTGCCTGATTCTGCTCTGTAAACAAAGAATCCAATTCACTTACAATCTTGTTGATATCCATCAAAACCTACCTCTTTTCTCTTTGATAATAATATACACCAGAAACGTCTCAGCGTCAATTTCCGCACTCCCGAACAAAAGCAAAAAAGGAGAACCGCCTCGCAGCTCTCCTTCCAAATACTACTTTTTCTTGATTCGTACATCACCAGACACTGTATCAAACTCATAATAATTTGACGAATCTCCGCTCTGATACCGATCCTTTTTCTCACTTACTTCAAAATCACATTTAAACTCGCCGCTGACACTATCCAGCTCTGCCGTAAAACCGGTATCCTCCGGCAAATATAAGATAATCTCACCGGATACCGTCTCTGCTTCAATGGAAGTCGGAGCTTTTTCCGCCGTCAGCTCAATATCGCCACTGGTCGATTGCGCATTCAACACACCAAGCTCTTCAACCGTTATCTTCAACCCACCGGATACACTCTCTGTTTCAAGCTTTTCCAATCTGCCTTCCATGCTTCCGGTAACCTTGCCCGAGGTCGTTGAAATCTCCACATTCTTTGAAAACTTTACCTGACCAAGCTCCATTTCACCGGATATCGTATCAAGCATTGCCTTTTCCGCCGCAATCTCATCAATCTGCAAATCTGCCGAAACCGATTCCACCTTCAGCTCCGCAAGCTCCAATTCCTCTGGCAGCCATACAGTCAAGTTCTTCTGCAATCTTGAAAAATCCCACTTGCCGGATTTTACATATTTGATTTTCAGTGTATCACCATCCACACGATAATACAGGCTGTTCTCTTCGTTCAAATCCTTATTTGCCGTTTCCGAAATGATTACCGTATCTTTTTCATGATACTTTACCTGTACATCTCCGCTGACCCATGCAATATCCACAGTATCAATGTCGCCCGCTTCCAGCGTGGCACCACCCATTGTATATTTTTCTGCATCATCGTACAGAAACGACGACAAACCAAACGAACCATTTCCATTACAACCGCCAAACATCGTTACCGATGCCGCGAGCAACATAGCTAATCCTATTTTTCTCTTCATTCCTTTTTCCTCCCAAGATGCCCTAAGATAATTGGTTTATTTTCTGATGTGCCTATCTTACCATAGAACAGACTCTCTTTCATTACAGGATTCGAAAGAAATTATTAGAATTTCATTAAACGCCGCTTTTAGCAAGCTGTCAGAACCGCAACCAACGCCTTATCCGCGCTCCTTCAGCTCCTTATTGCATATCCTCGTGAAACGCTCATAAATCAGTATCCGATTACCCTGCTTTGCCCGATAAAGCATATCAATTGCCATTCCTGTCCAAGTAAGAAAGGCTGCTCCCCATGCCAATACCAGCATCGGAATCTCCGTGCCCGGAAGCATTGCGGCATCCGGCACCAAGCGATCCGGGAACATCGCCCCGCCTAAAAGCCAGCCATGTACAAACGCCGCCCTAAAAAACAAATCCAGCATCGGCGGACGTTTCTCCGATTTGATTCTTCCGAGACGAATGCCCAGCAAACGTTTGCCCGGCGTATTTCCGTGCCAAAAATAAGGTATCAATGTAAACAAAACCACACGCAGAGCACTGCTTACGATTTCCCAATACCGATCATAAATCCAATGCTCTACCAGTGATACCACGATGGTTCCGATCATCCAGTCAATCAGCAATGCAATCAGACGGCGCGTATATGTATTTGCCGAAGCATTCTTATACGCATTTCGGTCGATTTCATCCCTGGTCGGCAGCAGCCACGCAAAGAGCGGAACCACTAGCCAGCCAATGCAGCCTCCCAGCGTATTATTAAACAAGTCATTCACATCCACATAACGGTATGGTCTCGGATAGATTCCATATAAGCCCGAAAGCTGAGTTAACTCAAAAAACACCGACAATAGCAGCGAGAACAGCAAAGTCTGCCAAAAGCCCCGCTTAAAATAATAACGCAGGAAAAATCCAAACGGTATCAGCATAATTACATTGCAAACAGGCTCAAGCCCTGCCCAATTTTTCAAAAATGCCACCCAGCCCTGCCAATTCTCCGGCATAACCGGCTCTAGTGAAACTATTTTTTCTACATCCTTAAATAATTTCAAATTCAAGTACGGTGTTGTCAGCTTCGCTACCTCTTCAATCGGCGGCAAAGGTAAAATTACAAGGAAATAGACACAAAGCATATAAAATACAAACAAATAAATACAAAGGAAACGCATAAACGGTATCGAACCATATCTGCGATAGTTATATACCATAAATGGCAAGGTCATAACCATTGCCAAAACCGGAAACAAATAAATGGCTGTTTCAATCGAATAAAGCCAATCTGATGCCATAAAACTCCCTCCTTTTCTTTCACAATGGTTACGCCCTTGCCGGACGGATTATTTTTACTTCACACGAAATCCAGCATCCAGATATGCCTGTAATACCTCATAATAAGCATCCTTGGGAGTATCATAATCTTCAAACAACAGCGGCGAATGCTCTTTTAACCAAGAAGTGCTGTCACACAGTCCCCAGATGGTAATCGAAGAAATATCTCCGCCTTTTTGCTTAATTTCCAACAAGTCCTTAAATAATTGGCCATATAGCTTCCTTTGGTCATCGATACTGGTAGCAGTGGGATTTTTTATGGTAATATCAAGCTCTGTAATCTGTACTTCCAGCCCTGCATCCAAAAACTTCTGTACGGTCTGCACAAACACAGCTTCTCCCGGCCAATACACGTCGATATGGGCCTGCATGCCGATACCATCACAAATCTTTCCATCAGAATTGATAAAATCCACAATAGAAAGCAACGCTTCCGGCGTATTTTCATGTCCATTTACGACAAATGTATTGTAATCGTTAAAAATCAAGGATACCTTATCCCGGATTCCATACTCGCAAAGTACATCATCGGCTACCTGATATGCCAGCTTTACAAAGCTAGGCATCAGGCCCTGCTCACCATATACCTTCTTCCAGTCGGAAGTATTCATCTCGGAATGATAATACTCATTCACTACATCCCACGCATACACCACATGTCCATACTTGTGGTCGTATACATGCTTCATCACATTACGAATATAGAACTCTACCCGAGCATCCATCACTTCCGGGCTAACATAGGCACCGTCTCTCACATAGCCGTCTCTAAAAAACCAGGTTGGTGTCTGCGAATGCCACACTAAGGTATGGGCACGCATCCCCAGACCATTTTCGGCACATATCTTAAGCGCCTCATCCACATCATCAAAATTCAAAACCGGTACTGTCTTCTCCGCATAATTTTCCGGAATGAAATATCCCTGCTTTTTTGCTTCCTCTACCGAAATAAATTTCGGATTAAATGTAAACAAGAAATCCGGTTTCATATCATTTCCCAATGTAATACTACTATACTGTGAGGTAATCAACGGCAAAATCGCAGGATGTCTCAGCTCCTGAATCGATACTGCCGCACCAAACCGCTCAAAAACAGTTCCGTAAGTGTTTAAAAAGCTCATATCCGCTGTTACATCCGGCGCAATCTGCTTCGGCACAGTCCATTCCGGCTCGGATATCATATGGAAGGTAATACTGTATACCGTTGCCTTATATTTCGAAAAATCCTCTACATTATTTAACCCCATAATACCTATGGCGGTAATGGAGGACTCCAGCTCCGGATACAGTTCAAACTCTACGATGTCTTCTCCCTTACAGTCATACCGTACAAATACTTCCTGACACCAAGTATTCGAAAGAATGGCTTCATCAAACAATTTCACACTCATCTGACCATAAGCGCTCTTTGCCTTTACCGTCACTTTATGACACTTCGTCATATCAATCTCTTGCGGAAGCATCCATTTAATTTCTCCGTACTGTTTGTCATACCGAATATCCATGACACCGTCCCCATTTATTTCATAGGAACAGTTATAATGAGTCAGATATTTCAGCTCCGAAAAATCAAACGTATACTCACTCTTCTGTTCCGGAGCCTTGGTTGGTACCGGTGTTGCCGTTGGCTTTGGTGTCGCAGTCGGCTTTGGCGTTGCAGTCGGCTTTGGTGTCGCAGTTGGCTCTGCCGTTGCAGTTGGCTCCGGTGTCGTAGTCGGCTCTGTCGTTGCAGTTGGCTCCGGTGTCGCAGTCGGCTTTGGTGTCGCAGTCGGCTCCGGTGTCGCAGTCGGCTCCGGCGTTGCTGTCGGCTTTGGTGTCACCGTTGGCTCAGGTGTTGCGGTCGGCTCCGGTGTCGCTGTCGGCTCCGGCGTTGCGGTCGGCTCAGGTGTCACCGTTGGCTCAGGTGTTGCGGTCGGCTCAGGCGTTGCGGTCGGCTCTGGTGTTGCAGTTGGCTCTGCCGTCGGAGTTAACACTTCATTCTGTTCGATACCCGCCGGTTGCTCTACTCTAGGTTGTTCTGCCCCACAACCGGTCATCATCACTCCCAATAACACTACACTTAACAAGGTTACAAAAGTTTTTTTCATTGTGCCTCCTTCGTTGTGTACCAAAAATATGCTCAACTATCTAGGTAATTTACAATTCATACAACATTACTTTATCCTACTTCTGAAAAAGAATCAAGAAAAAAAGAAAATAGCATCCACTCATATCAAAACCTCATTTACTTACATTTTGGATTGTAATGGCAAAAAAAGAGAAACCAAAAGCTAATAACTGCTCTTGAAAGTATGAACGGACTCAAGCGGACTCAGACATCATAAAACAAAAATAGCGGAAACCGCTATTTATCACAGTTTCCGCTTCTCTTACTAAGAGCACGAACGGGATGTCGAACAAAGTCTTGCTTCGCAAGCCTTCCGCACCCTCGCAGGCAATGTTCACAAAAGTACCAATCTGGTTTCCTGTAGTAAAATAAAAACCGAATGGCATCAGCCATTCGGTTTTTATTTTAAGCACGAGACGGGATTCGAACCCGCGACCCTCGCCTTGGCAAGGCGATACTCCACCACTGAGCCACTCGTGCGTGCCATTCACTTGACATGGATTATAATACTACAAATTGATGTGATTGTCAAGAATTTTTCAAAAATTTTTTACAATTATTTTTTAGACACCGCAAATACTTGATTTTCGGGATACAGAGAGCTTCTCGCCCCCTGTATCCCGGTTTTCTTTTTGACTGACTTCCGCTCTTTTTCAAATATCTGCATTCTAAGGAAGCACTGACTCATTCAGATTTTCCCTGGATAACACTCCGTTTCTTGCCGTTTACGGTTCCAAACGTCCGGTGTCTCTTGGGAACAAGGTTGCCCGACGTACATTCTCCTGCCCGAGCAGCTTACTTGTAAAACGCTCCAATCCCAGACCCAGACCACCATGCGGCGGCATTCCGTATTTATGCATCATCAGATAGCTCTCAAACAGACCAAGATTCATTCCTCGACGTTCCATCTTCTGCACCTGTTCCTGATAACTATGGATGCGCTGTCCTCCGGTCGTAATCTCCAAGCCGCGGAACAGCAAGTCAAAGCTTTCCGTTTCTTCCGGATGTCCGGCTGTCTCCATTGCATAAAACGGACGCTTCTTGCTCGGATAATGAGTTACAAACACAAACTCACTGCCGGTCTGCTTCTGAATCAGTTCACATAACAGCCGTTCCTCCTCCGGTTCAAAGTCTTCATAATCCTTGATTTCCCGATGATATTCCCGGGCTACCATTTCCTTTGCTTCAAGGAATCGAACCGCCGGAATCTCTGTTATTTCCGGCAGCGTCACTGACAACAGCTCCAGCTCCGATGCACAATATTCATTCAGATAGTTCATAACCTCCTTTAACATACCGGTTTCCATCTGCATGATTTCTTCAAAGCTTTCGATGTAACCCATTTCAAAATCCACACTAGTATACTCATTCAAATGCCGCGAGGTGTCGTGCTTCTCTGCCCGGAACACCGGAGCTATCTCAAACACACGCTCAAACACTCCTACCATCATCTGCTTGTAAAACTGAGGACTCTGCGCCAAATAAGCTTCCTTTCCAAAATAATTCAGTTTAAAGATATTTGCCCCGCCCTCTGCTCCGGAATATACAATTTTCGGCGTATGAATCTCGGTAAATCCATTCCTCTGCAAAAATCTTCGCATACCACAGGTAATTCCCTCCTGAATCTTAAAAACAGCCCGCTCCTTCTCATTGCGAAGCGTAATCGGACGATAATTCAGCAGATTTTCAATGGACGTGTCTACCAGCTTATTGTTAATGACGATTGGACTTGCTTCCTCCGGTCTTGAAAGTATGGTTACTCCAAGTAAATGCAGCTCATAACCGGTTTTTGAACGTTCCTCCTCCTGCACTCTCGCTGTAAACCGTACGCAGCTTTCCTCCTGCAGCTCCTCCAATGCAAAGCCCGCCGTTTCCTCCGAATACACGCACTGAATGACCTGTCTTGCCGTCCGCAGCAATACAAATGCAAAGCCTCTCATCTTTCGAATTTTATAAATACTTCCGTGAATCTGTACCTCTTTCCCGATATGCAGCTTCAGCTCTTCCGGTGCTACCGTAATATTTTTCTTTTCTTCTTTGATTCTCTTTATCATAATCTTCCTCTCCATTTCCGGCTATTTGTACATAGCTTGTTTTTTCTGTTTCATCCTGCAAACAATCATTTTACCATTCTAAATACTTGAAACCTCATATCCATAAGGACACCGTCTCTTTGTCCCATTCGATCACATCCTCTCATATATGCCAACCGTCATAAAACGGTATGTATCCCTCTCTCCTCTAACTCCCTTAGATATAACAAAAAGAGCCACATGAGCTTATCATCGAATATCACTCCCAACCAATCGGAAATGATTTCTTTTTACCTCATGTGGCTCTTCTTATTTTATCCACATAGGCACAACACAGAAAGCGCTTGCACCTATGAATTATCAAAGGATA
>JAFTQM010000056.1 GCA_017462755.1 Lachnospiraceae bacterium
ATTGATATGGAAAAGATAAAAACGAATATTTTGTTTAAGGCAGTGAGTGGCTGTAATAATCCGTTGCTGACCAATTTGTTTTGTGCTGACCCGACTTCAATCGAATATGAAGGCAGGCTGTATGTGTACGGTACCAACGATAATCAGCAGTATTTAGAAAAGGGAACCTCCGATAATACCTATGAAAAGATAAAATCCTTTGTCATTATGTCCACAGAGGATATGGTAAACTGGAGGTTCGAAGGTTATATTAATACCGGCGAGATTGCACCTTGGATTATTGCAAGCTGGGCGCCGTCGATTGTATCCCGTGTGGAGGAGGATGGTCTGACACATTTTTATCTTTATTTTTCCAACAGTGGATGGGGGACCGGTGTGTTGACCGCGACTCATCCGGCAGGACCTTGGACGGATCCGCTCGGAAAGAGTTTGGTGGATGGAAATACACCGAATCTGAATGGATGTCAGACTCCGTTTGATCCGGGGGTATGCATCGATGAGAATGGAGTTGGCTGGTTATCCTTTGGCGGTAGCGGTGCAAGAATTGTACGTCTAGGTGCGGATATGATTTCGTTGGATAGTGAAATCACGGAGATACCGGCACCATATCATTTTGAAGCCAATGAGCTGAACTACATCAATGGTACCTATGTGTATACCTACAACAATTCGTGGGCAACCAGAACAGAATGGGATTCCGAAGCATATGGTACGACGGCACCGCCATCCTGTTCGATGAGTTATATGACGACGAAGACTCCGTTAGATACGGACAGCTGGGTATATCAGGATTATTATCTGCGCAATCCGGGCGAGCTGAATATGGAATACAGCAATAATCATACGCATTTGCACGAGTACAAGGGACAGTACTATCTCTTTTATCATACCCTGCTCCTGCAGAGATTTCGTGAAATCAAGTTTGGCTTCCGAAGCATTGGTGTCGATGTGGTAGAGGTCGATGAGGAAAATGTGAAAATTTCTAAATGCCGTGCCGCAATTCAGGGTGTAGATCAAATCGAAGCCTTTTCGCCTTATCGTGTGAATCAGGCAGAGGAGGTAAATCTGACGAATGCGGATTACAAGCAGGAAACAGATAAGATTGCGGCAGTTTGTAAGGAAGGTCAGTTAAGCTGCATTAAGGGCGTGGATTTTAAAGCAGGCAGCAGTACGCTTGGCGTAAAGGTAAAAGGAAAAGGAGCCATTTTGGTTCGTCTGGATGGCGCAAACAATGAGACGATTGCGACGCTTTCCTTTGACTGCGAGGATTGGACGGCAGTGTATGATGCGGTAGAAATTGAAGGAACACATGATTTGTTCTTTGTATTTGCAGGTGAGTTTGAGTTTGATGAGTGGGAATTTGTAGAAAAGAAGTAAGATTTACTGTAATGGGTGTAAAAAAAGTAGGATTGTACCAAGGTTGTGTACTGTCTATAATAAGAATATGCGAGACGAAAAATAAGAGACCAAAGGAATGAGACTAAGTATGAGAAGGAAGACGTTATTAGGGCTGACACTGGCAGTGATGCTTGCGTTTGGCGGTTGTGCAGATAAGGGAGCCGGAGAGTCCGGTGCGGCAGTGACCGGAGAAAGCAATGCCGGACAAGAGAATACAGAAACGGTCGGTAAGGAGACTGGCTCGGAGGGAACGAAAGAAAGTACGACTCCGTCACCAACGGTTACGCCAACCCCGGAGCCGGAGGTGATTCTGGGAAATACCGTGGAATTTGCAAGTGCGCAGGAATTTGTGGAGAGCATGGGCATTGGCTGGAATCTTGGTAACTCGCTGGATTCCGTAGACTGCCATAGCATATTTAATGAATTGGAATATGAGATGGGCTGGGGAAATGTACGGACGAAGCAGAAGCTGATTCAAATGATAAAGGCAGACGGCATTGATACGATTCGGATTCCGGTCAGCTGGAAAAATCATGTCGGAGCGGCACCGGATTACAAAATCAGTGAAAAGTGGCTGAACAGAGTAACGGAGATTGTAGACTGGTGTGTGGAAGAGGATATGTATATCATTCTGAACATGCATCATGAGGATGAGTGGATTACGACTGCTTCGACGGATTACGATGCGGTAATGGAGCGGTATACTGCGATTTGGACACAGCTTGCGGAGCATTTCGGCAATTATTCGAACAAGCTGATTTTTGAATCGATGAATGAAATCGGTTTTGATGACCTTGGTACACAAAAGGGTTGTGAGCTTTTGAATAAGATGAATGCGGAATTCGTAAAGCTCATTCGCAATTCCGGAAAGAACAATGCAGACCGTTATCTGCTGCTTGCCGGTTACTGGACCGATATTGACCGTTCCTGTGAGGGAATCGTGATGCCGGAGGACGATAAGGTAATTCTGTCGGTGCATTATTATTCTCCTGCGCAGTTTGCGATTGCAGAAAAGGGTACCTCGTGGGGCTATCGTGAGACTTGGGGAACCGAAGAGGATTTTACCTATTTGAAGGGGCAGATGGAGAAGTTAAAGACAAACTTTTTGGACAAGGGCATACCGGTTATTGTCGGTGAATACGGATGCACGAGAAAGGATAAGGATCCTGCCAGCCGATTGCTCTGGCTTGCCAGTGTTGCGGAGTACTGCATTGATTACGGTATTTGTCCGGTGCTTTGGGATAATGGAGAAGAAATTGATCGCATCAATTTTGTATGGAGAACCGAAGGCCTGGCAGAGGCACTGAGAAAAACATTGGAATAAAAATAAAGAAAACAGCCTGTGAGTGAGAGCGCTCCCAAAAGTAAAATCGGAGGAGTGCTTTGCTTACAGGCTGTTTTTGATAGAGCGCTTAGGTTTGCGATTGTTTTCTGCATTCGGTAGGAGTCATACCGGTTTTCTTTTTGAAGATATTTGTAAAATAATGCTCGTCGGTAAATTTTAATAAATAAGCGATTTCGCTTACTGTCATAGAGGTACCGCGTAGCAATGCCTTGGCAGTATTGATTTTATTGTTAAGCAGATAAGCATAGACTGTGGAATGAAATTCTTGTTTGAACAAGCGGTTTAATTGGGAAACGGAAAGTCCTACATGCTTGGCAACATCTTCGATGACGATTTTTTGGTAAGTATTTCGATTGCAGTAATCTTTTGCTAAAAGCGCATATTCATTTATGGTTGTATCCTGCTCGATGTGTTTGGAAAGGCGCTGTATTATTTTATGAAATATAATGCTACATTCGTTAAATAAGCTTTTCATGTCTGAAGCTCCGGTTTTGCAGATTTGAAGAAATTCTTTGAACAAATCATACAAATCAATATTTTCAAAATAGTATTTTCCGGAAAGGTGGTATAGCTGAATCAGCTGTTCACACAAAGCACCGTTGACATTCATCCATATTTTGTGGAAGGGAGTGTCTTTGGAAGCGTAGTAGTGATGATTACTTCCGCGGGGGAGCAGATAAACATCACCCTTAGACGGAGTAAATGTTTTGCCGTCCACTTCGACCGTACCGCTTCCATCAATGATATATTCCAGTACATAAATATAAGAATTTTCACGTTTGATAGCATAGCTTGCATCGGGGAAGGTAATTCCGGCAAGCTCCACATAAAAAGGAAGTGTTTTGGTGTTGTGATCCGTGACAAAGCTTTCAATCTGTTCCATATGACGATAATCCTCACTTTTTCAGCTGTTTTCCTTATTTTATTTTAGCATAAGCTGTGATAAAAATACAAGTAAGAAAAGAACGAGAGTGAACAGGAAGGCAATCGTGGGTATAGTTTAAATCCAGGATTGGAAGTAGAGATTAGAAAGGAGACGGACGATGGATTTTAGATTAGAACATCCAAATCCACAGTTTGAGAGAGAAACGTGGATGAATTTGAACGGAGAATGGCAGTTTGCTTTTGATTTTGGCAAAAGCGGAATGGAACGAGGAATGTATCGTTGTGATGAGGAAACAGAAACGTATTATGACCGAAAAATCAATGTTCCGTTTTGCCCGGAAAGTAAGCTGAGTGGAATCGAGTACAAGGATTTTATCAATGCGGTGTGGTATCGCCGTAGGATTGTACTTGACGAAACGCAGTTAAACGGAAGGGTTCTTTTGCACTTTGGAGCGGTAGATTATGAGTGTCATGTTTTTGTGAATGGAAAGGAAGTCGGAAAGCATATTGGTGGTTATAGTTCCTTTACATTTGATATTACGGAGCAGGTGCAGGCGGGAGAAAATACGCTTGTAGTTTATGCAACGGATGATGTCAGAAGCGGGCGTCAGCCGGTGGGAAAGCAGAGTGGTTCGTATTATTCGGCGGGCTGCCTGTATACGAGAACCACCGGAATATGGCAGACTGTATGGTTGGAATTTGTGCCGGAATGTTATGTGAAGGAAGTAAAGTATTATCCGGATATAGAGAAGAAATGCTTTCATGTTGCCTGTAAGGTTGCCGGTAAGGGTACCATCAGCTTTACCGCGCTGTATGAGGGCAAGCCTTGCGGAAAAGTAACGGGTATGGCATCGGGAGAGGAAAATCGGTTTATACTCCCGGTGGATGAGCTTCATCTGTGGGAATGCGGAAAAGGAAGACTGTATGACCTTATCGTAGAGTATCAGAGTGACGATACCTGCGATAAGGTAAGAAGCTATGCGGGAATGCGTCAGGTAAAAATCGATGGATATAAGTTTCTGTTAAACGGAAAATCGGTATTCTTAAGAACCGTGTTGGATCAGGGCTTTTACAGAGAAGGCATCTATACCGCGCCAAGTGATGCGGATTTGTTAAGAGATATTAAGCTTTCTATGGCATTAGGCTTTAACGGAGCAAGACTTCATGAGAAGATTTTTGAGCCGAGATTTTTGTATCACTGTGACAAAGAGGGCTATCTTGTATGGGGAGAGCATGCGAATTGGGGACTGGATTTGTCGAATCCGGTGGCATTCCTGAATTTTATGCCGGAATGGTTGGAGGCAGTCAATCGGGATTTTAATCATCCGTCCATTATCGGCTGGTGTCCGTTTAATGAGACCTGGGACTACGATGGAAGACGTCAGAACAATCAGATTCTGGAGAATATTTATAAGCTGACGAAGGCTTTGGACCCAACACGTCCATGCATTGATACCTCCGGTAATTTCCATGTGATGACGGATATCTATGATGTACATAACTACTGTCAGGATGTGACGGATTTTGCAAAGCATTATAAGAATTTCCCAGAGGATACGACCAGCTTGGAGGCATATCCGGACAGACAGCAGTATCGGAAGGGCTTGCCACTGTTTATCAGTGAGTATGGCGGAATCAAGTGGGATACGAGCAAGGAAGAGGCGAATGCCTGGGGCTATGGGGATGCACCGAAAACCGAAGAAGAGTTTCTGGCACGCTATCGCGGGCTAACCGAATCATTGCTCAACCATCCGTACCTCATGGGCTTTTGTTATACGCAGCTTTATGATGTAGAGCAGGAGACAAATGGATTGTATGATTATGACCGAAATCTGAAGTTTGATGAGAGGATAATCTTTGAAATTAACAGTGCGAAGGCAGCGATTGAGAAGGAAGAGTGAAGCTTTGACAGCTTCACTTTTTTTGGAAGAATACTTTCATCGGATAAACTGTACAAAAGATACAAAATGTGCTAAAATAGAAAAAAGATATGCTATTTTGTAGAAAAAGGCAGGGTTTTGGTTACCATTACGACGTAGTGCGCAAAGGAGAATTATATTATGGGGAAAAAAGAACGAGTAAAAAAGGAGAAAGTAAAGAAGGTGCGGGGCGGAAAAGCCGTAGCACAAAAGAAGCGCATAAAGCGGAGCATCGGTAAAAAGATGACCGGAATGATTGCAGTGTTGTTGATTCTGTATATGATGTGCGGCGCATGTGGTATTTATGCGTTACAGGGCTCCGAAAAATCGTTGACGCAGATTAAGGACGTGTATTTGAAGCTCCAGCAGGAAAACAATGATTTGGTCAATGCAGTACAGGAAACGAATCTGTATTTCAATCTTTTTGTATTGATTGAAGAAAATTATGCTGTAGAAGAGATTTGTAATGATATTCTGACCAATGATGAAGTGATTAAGGCGTCGTTGAGCGAGATGAGTACACTGACCTCTGCAACCGGCAATGAGGAGGTTGCGGCAGCGTTTAAGAAATATAAGACGGTTATCAGTGACCATGCGTATCGTGCAGAGGATATGGCACGAAAGTTCTTAAGAGGAAGTACCACCTCTTCGGGTACGTCTACGACAAAGACATTAACGACGGATCATGTCAAGAATTACATAGATGCGGCGAATGAAGCGGCAGATACCTTCAATGCGGCATTGTCGGATGTTATTGCAAATGTAGCAGCAGATGAAGTAGAGCAGATTGTTGCGAATCGTATGGTGCTGAGTATTTTGTTCCTTGTATATGTACTTGTGTCGATTCTGGTTATTGTAATCATGTATCTGACGGTAGTAAGACCGGCAAAGCAGGCGAGTCGTGCGTTGGGCGGTATGATAGAAAAGCTGGAAAAGGACGAGGGCGATTTGACGGAGCGTATTCCGGTAAAATCAAAGGACGAAGTCGGACAGCTGGTAGAAGGCATCAACAGCTTTATCGAGCAGCTGCAGAATATTATTCGTACCATTCAGGCAGAGTCGTTGCGGTTGAATCAGTCAGTAGCTAATATTACCGGTGGTATTCATGAATCAAATGAGAATGTAAGCAGTGTATCGGCGGTAATGGAGCAGCTTTCGGCAAGTATGCAGGAGATTACGGCAACGCTTGACCGGATTACGAATGGTACCCAGTCGGTATTGGAGGCGGCAGAATTTATCGAAGGTCAGGTAGGCGAGGGCAATACCTTTGTCGATGCCGTAAAGGAGCGGGCAGAGCAGGTTAAGGTATCGGTAACCGGCAGTAAGGATACGACCAATCAGATGATTGCAGAGATTCGTGAGCTTTTGGAGGTTGCGATTGAGAATAGCAAGAGTGTAGACCAGATTGATACATTAACCGGAGATATTTTGAACATTTCGAGCCAGACTAATTTGCTTGCACTGAATGCGTCGATTGAGGCGGCGAGAGCGGGAGAAGCAGGACGCGGCTTTGCGGTTGTAGCAGATGAAATTCGTGTGCTTGCGGATTCCAGCAGACAGGCGGCAAACAACATTCAGGTAATCAGTCATACGGTTACGGAAGCAGTAGAGAATCTGGCGGAGAATGCAGAGAAGATGCTGGAGTTTATCAATACGACAGTCCTTGCAGATTATGATGATTTTGAAGGAATTGCCGGACAGTACCATGATGACGCAGACAATATGGCACAGATGCTTCAGAATTTCAAGAACAGTGCAGAGCATCTGACACAAACCATGGAGGATATGGTAAACGGAGTAAGCGGTATCAATGTTGCCGTGGATGAGAGTGCGCAGGGCGTAGCGTCCGCAGCAGACAGCACCAATCAGTTAGTGGATGCGATGACAGGCATTCGTGGTGAAGCAGACGGAAACAAAGAGATTTCGGATAAGCTTCGGATTGAAGTGGAACGATTCAAAAAGATTTAATGGGGGTGCATTATGGATTTTAAGGAATGTATGAAGACAAGAAGAAGTATTCGTAGGTTTACGGAGGCGAAGGTGCCGCAGGAGGTTGTGAAGGAAGTGGTAGAAGCGGCAAGATTTGCACCGAGCTGGAAGAATACACAGATTGCCAGATATTATGTGGTAGAGGATGTTGCTTTGAAGCAGAAGCTTGCCGAGGAATGTATGATGGAGTTTGCCAGCAATACGAAAATGACAATCGGTGCGGCTGCACTGGTAGTATTGGCGTATGTGGAGAAGCGCTGCGGATATGAAAGAGATGGTTCCTTTACGACTTCTAAGGGAGACCGCTGGGAGATGTTTGATGCAGGTATTGCAGCTCAGAGCTTTTGTCTGGCAGCACATGAAAAGGGACTTGGCACCTGTATCATGGGTATTTTTGATGAAGCAAAGGTAGCAGAGCAGATTTCATTGCCGGAGGGACAGAAGGTGGCAGCATTGATTGCGCTGGGTTATCCGGAGGGAGAAGCATCGGCACCGCCGCGGAAAGAAGTGGAAGAGCTGGTACGGTTCTTATAATAGCAGATATGTATTGCGAACAGCGCATAGGAAATGGTGTGTTATAAAAAGAAAGGTTGAACGCTTGGAATGAGCGTTCAGCCTTTCTTTTTTAATCCGATGTGCAATTTGTACTCCTGTGGTGTTAAGCCCTCGGAGCGCTTGAAAACAGTACTGAAATAGCCGGCATTCGGAAAACCGGACTGAATTGCGATTTCTGAAATCGGCAGCTCGTTTTGCTGAAGAAGCCGCTTGGCCTCCTGCAATCTGCGCTGGGTAAGATATTCGTTTGGACGCATATTCATGGTTTCCTTAAAAACCCGGCAAAGATGCTGCGAACTGATGCCTGCCTGTTCTGCCAGAACCGTTAACGGGAAATCCGAACGGAAATGCTCATCAATATAATCCAGAACCGGCAGAAGGATGCGGTTGCGGTCGCTTCTGCCCTTATTTGTCTTGTGGTCCATGATGCGGTAAAACTCGAGCAGATAGTCATAAACAAGACCGGAGCAGGAATGGTCGCAGTAAATGCGGTCTGATTTTTGTGAGGTGAACATCTTGTTGTACATATTCTGCAATGCGGTAGAATCCTGCGGTTTGATGATAATCGGCTTGGTCATGTGAAATTGTCCGAGGACATGAGCGCAGGCATATCCGTCAAAAGCAATCCAGCGGACATCCCAAGGGGGAGCTTCGGTGTAATACTCATGCGGGTATCCGGCAGGCAAAAAGAAGTAGTTCCCCTCTGCGACCGTCATTGTGATATTATCAAATTTTAAAATTCCGGTTCCGTGTGCACTGAACAAAATCTGATGCCAATGATAGCCGTCCATACGGGTAATGTGGTATTGAAATTCACTGCCACCAATGCCGGTCAGATAAAAGGGAAGCTTTTTGACATCAATATTGTACGGATAGATATTTTGATTAATTTTCATAGAAAACCCCATCTCTATAGTAGTTTGCAGTAAAAAAAGCGTTTCCTTAGTAAACAGCATAAAGGAAGTTGGAGAAAATGTCAATTGAGTTTTGTAATTTTAACATGAATTATTGATGGAAATGCGGTTGGAAAAAGGAAAAATGAAAAAGAGTTTTGTGATTTTAATTTCATAGATGTTAAAAATACAAAATCATGTTCAGAGTTTTCAATTGATTATTTTGCGTAATAATGTTACGGTTATTATAGAAATTGACAGAGAAATAAGTATAAAAAAAGAATCGTTTGCAGAACAAGGGAGGATGGTGTTTATGAAACGGAAGGGTTTGAACATGAAGGCAGCTTGTGCGGTGTTTTTGGTATCGGCAATGACTGCTTGCGGAGCCGGTGAAACGGCATCAGATGCGTTAACGGAGAAGGCGGCACAACAGGAATTGACGGGCTTTCCGAATGTTTCCGGTACAGAAGCAGGCACAGACCGGACGGAGCCTGTGATAACTAAGGAGGCAGAGCAGGAAGAAGAAAAGAAGATAGAAGAAAATAAGACAGAAGAAACACAAGAAGTGATGCCGGAAGCCGAGGGAACAATGAAGGAAACACTGGAGGAAAAAGAACAGCAGGAAGAAACATCGGAAACAAAAGAAGAGGAGGGTTCGTACATGGAGCAGAGTCAGAAAAAGCTGGCAGAGATGCCGCCAAAGGAAGTCAGAATAGTACAGGAGGGCATCGATTATGCAGAATTTAAGAAGTACACCTATTATTCTACAACAGCAGAGAGAGATACCAGGGTAAATGTGCTTCTTCCGCCGGATTATACTGAGGAAAAGGAATATCCGGTCGTATATATTTTGCATGGATATTACGATAATGAGGACTGGATGGCGAGACCGATTGTGGGAATCAGTACGATGCTTTCGAATCTTTATGCGAGTGGCGAAGCAGAGGAAATGATCGTTGTCGTTCCGTACATATATTGCAGCAAGGAGTTGGCATATTGCACGGGAATGGACCTGACCAATTCATTAAATTATGATAATTTTATCAATGACCTTACTACGGATTTGATGCCGTTTATCGAAAGTAATTTCTCGGTAGCGAAGGGAAGAGAAAATACAGCGATAACCGGATTTTCAATGGGTGGCAGGGAATCTCTTTTTATCGGTTTTTCCCATCCGGAGCTGTTTGGCTAAATCGGAGCGGTTTGTCCGGCACCGGGGCTGACACCGGTCAAAAATTCGCCGATGCATCCGGGACAGATGGAAGAGAAAGAAATGGTATTTGAGGAAAACGCGCCATATTTTCTGTTGATTAGTGCAGCAAAAAATGATGGTGTGGTTGGAAATGTTCCGCAGACGTATCACAATGTATTAACGAAAAACGGGACGGAGCATCTCTGGCACAGCATCTCAACGACCGGACATGACCATTCCAGTGTAACCCCGCATTTGTACAATTTTTTACGCATGATATTTCAGGAAGAAGCTGTGACGGAATAGATAGATTGAAAATGGAGGATTCGTTATGAGGATTGGAGTAGATTATTATCCGGAGCATTGGGACAAATCGCTTTGGAGAGCGGATGCAGATTTGATGAAGGAAACAGGCGTGAAGGTGGTGCGGATGAGTGAGTTTGCATGGTGCAGACTGGAGCCGCAGGAGGGTGTCTTTGATTTTACATGGTTGGATGAAATCATAGAGATATTTGAAGAGAGAGGGATTGATATCGTACTCTGTACGCCAACGAATTGCCCGCCGTTATGGTTTTATGAGAAGTATCCGGATGCAGTGCAGACAGAGAGGGACGGAAGAAAAACGGCGACCGGAATTCGCGGGCACAGATGCCTGAACAGTCCGGAGTTTTTGAACTATTCGGACCGTATTGTAGATAAAATGACAAAGCGTTATGCGGCTCATAAGTCGGTCATTGCGTGGCAGATTGATAATGAGCTGGAAGCAAACTTCTGCTTCTGCGAAACCTGTGTCGGAAAATACCGCAGTTGGCTGAAGGACAAATACGGAACCCTTGAAAGATTAAACAAGGCATACGGTAACGATGTATGGAGCGGAGAGTATTCTTCGTGGGAGCAGATTAAGCCGCCATATGGTCATTATCCGCAGGCTTGGCTCAATCCATCCTTTATGCTGGATTTCAACCGATATGCTTCGGACGGCATGATTGCTTATGTGGACCGGCAGGCAGAGATTATTCGAAAGAATTGTCCGGGTGTTGAGATTACGACGAATGTCTGGTTCTGTGAAAATATGCCGAATTTCTATAAGTCCTTTTCCAATCTGGATTTTGTGTCGTATGACAATTATCCGACCACACGAATTCCGGATAATGCAGAGGAATGCTATTCGCACGCATTTCACCTTGACTTGATGCGTGGAGTAAAGCGACAGAGCTTTTGGATTATGGAGCAGTTAAGTGGCGGACTTGGTTGTTGGGCGCCGATGGCAAGAACAACGACACCGGGAATGATTCAGGGCTATTCTCTTCAGGCATTTGCGCATGGTGCAGATACGGTGGTGCATTTTCGCTGGAGAACTGCGGTAAGTGGTGCGGAGATGCATTGGCACGGACTGATTGACCATTCCAATGTACCGGGCAGACGTTTTGCAGAGTTTGCTAAGCTGTGTAAAACAGCAGAAACGCTGCAGGCAGTGCAAAACACCGAATTGAAATCAGATATTGCCATTCTCTATTCACCGGAAAATGAATATGCGTTCAAAATCCAGCCGCAGACCAACGGAATGTACTATTTGGAACAGATTATGTTGCTGCATTCTGCGTTTACCAAATATGGCCTGAATGTGGATATTATCGGACAGCATGAGGATATATCCGATTACAAGATTGTGGTGGCGCCGGAAATGTATGTGACGGAAAGCGGTGTAGCGGAGCGACTTTACTCATTTACAGAGCAGGGCGGAACAGTGGTTCTGACGAATCGGAGCGGTGTGAAGAACGAATACAATACCTGCATTATGGAGCAGCTGCCTACGGTATATCGCAAGCTTATAGGAGCTTATGTGGAGGAATACAATCCAATAGGCTATGACAGCGGTATGCTTCGATTTGCGGATGGAAGCACATTCCGATGCAGACAATGGTGTGATGTGATGGCGGTAGAAACGGCGGAGCCGGTTGCCTGCTATGACAGTGATTTTTATAAGGGGAAGGCTGCAATTACGAAGAACCGCTATGGAGCGGGTACTGCATATTACATCGGTACGGTAGGCGAAAAGAGCCTGTATTATAAGCTGATTAAGGAGATTCTTTTGGAGAAGGAGATTCCGTTTGTGGATGGACTTCCGGACAATGTAGAGATTACGACGCGCACCGGAGAGGATATGACGGTGAGATTTATCTTTAACAATACGGACAAAGAGCAAAGTATTCAGTTAGAGGGAAAAGCGATTTCATTGTTGCCGTTTGAGATGAAAATTGAGCGATGATTGAGAAGGAAATATGTATGGAGGGAATGAAGCATGAGACGAAAGAAAACAGCGATTGCACTGATGGTAGCGTCTGCAATGCTACTTGGAGCTTGCGGAAAAAGCGAGCAGGCAGTGCAGGAAGATAATAAGAATGCTGTGCAGGTTACGGGAAGTGCAGAAGCAGAAAATGGGGAAGGAAACGATGCAGAGGCAGGAAAGGAAGAAAAACAGGACTTGCAAGAAACAGAGAATTCAGAAATAGTAACAGAGAGTGGAGCAGGAGAGAAGCCACAGGATAGTGAAGAAAAGGAAGAAACGCAGGATAAGCAGGAAAAGGATGCGGAGCAAGAAGATGAGGCAGCAGATACGAAGGAGGCTTCGCCGAGAGTAGCAGTTGACCCGGCGCTTATTACCTACGCAGACAGCTATCAATTTGAGTCGCTTACTTACGCAGGCATGGAAGAGATGGAATATTCTTGTCTGCTGGAAGCAGAGGATGCGGTGTCTGCGGAAGGAGTTTATGTCAAGACGGACAAAGCAGATTGTTCTGGAGACGGATATTTGGATATTACGGATAATACAGCCTTTAGCATGCAGGTGGACATTCCGGCGAGCCAGTATTACAAGATTACGGTAAGACATTGTGCCGGAAGCCACAAAGAAAATCCGCTGCTGTTTAATGGTTTGAAAGCTATGGATATTTATTCGGAAGCCGGTGCTTGGGTTGAGACGACGGTAGATGGTATTTTTCTTGAAAAGGGAGAAAACAAGATTACGCTCGGACCGGGCTGGAGCTGGTTTTCGCTGGATTCCATTCGGATTGAGAAGGGAGCCTCTTTGGATGAAAGCATTTACAAAAATGTAAGTGCGACCTTAAGCAATCCGTATGCAAATCTGAAAACACAGAATATTTATCAATACCTGAAGGCAGTGTATGGAAAAAGAACGCTTACCGGTCAGTGTACCAATTACGGTACGAATACGGAAACGGATGCGTTGTATTTGGGTCTCGGAAAATATCCGGCGATTCGAACCTTTGACTTTATTTACGATTCGATGAGTTTTTGCAATAATCGGCCGACCGGCAGGGATGCGAATTTGGCAATCGAGTGGAGCAAAGAAGGCGGAATCGTAGTATTTGACTGGCATTGGTATGCTCCGTGCAAGGGTTGTTCCTTCTATGTGGAGGATACGGATTTTAAGCTGAGCAATGCAGTGACAGAAATCGATTTGGCGCACCTTTCCTATGAGGAAGTCAAGCAGTTATATAAAAATAAGGAAATTGGCATGGAAACGCTGATGCTGATTGCAGATATTGATAATATTTCAAAGCTGATGCAGCGCATGGAGGATGAGAATGTTACGGTATTGTGGAGACCACTCCATGAAGCAAGCGGTGGCTGGTTCTGGTGGGGCGCGTCCGGTGCGGATGCATATAAGTGGCTTTGGAAGCTGATGTATGAGCGTATGACCAATTATCATGAGCTGGATAATCTTATCTGGGTATGGAATGCACAGCATGCGGATTGGTATCCGGGAGACGAATATTGCGATATTGCAAGCATCGATATTTACAATGGAGCGTATGATTACGGAACGAGTCCGAGTACCTTGGTCGATGTAGCAAGCTGGGCAGCAAACGGTAAGCTGGTTTCGATGAGCGAATGTGCTACGATGCCGGATCCGGAGTTAATCGTAAGAGACCGCGCATACTGGCTCTGGTTTGCCGTTTGGAATTGGGATTTTATCGTAGTAAACGGAACCACTGAGCTGTCAGACAAATATACATCCTTTGAGATGATGGAGAAGGTTTACAATAGTGAAGTAATGATTACCAGAGATGAGCTTCCAAGCTTTGAATAGTTTGAATAGAAAAAACAGTCCTCCTGTTCGAAAAGAGCAGGGGGATTGTTTTTTACAGCCCTTTTTTTAATGGGATTCTAAATTGAAAATGTGTTATGGCTGTGTTATCCTTGATTCATGATGAACTTTATAGCATGCACGGCCGTGCAGAAAAGAGGATGAGATGAGTAAAAAGAAAAAAGAGGAAGAGACCAAGGACCCGCTTGCAAAGAATTATTCGGTGCTGCAGAATATGGTCTATATCATGAGGGGAACCTTTGCAGTGCAAAAGCCACTGCTGTTTTTCTTTCCGGCAGCGATATTGATGAGTGTAATTAATTCGTATCTGCCGACCTTTGCGTTGAGTGCGATTATTGACCGGATTACGAGGGAATGTACCGAGACGGAGCTGCTTGGTACGGTAGCTGCATTTTTTGGCGCATTGCTTGTGGTACAGGTTATCCAGACCTTTGCGAATTCACATATCTGGTGGAGATTGATTTATGCCAGAGTGAAAATCATGATGTGGCGGATTCGTAAGGTACTGTATATGGATTATGAGTATCTGGAATCGACGAAGGTTATGGAGGCGTGCCAGAAGGCAATGCGTGCGACCGGTGGCAATAACAATGGTGTAGAGGGAATGATGCATTCCTTCCAAAATCTTATGGTAACGTTGGTCAGCGCAGTTACGGCAATGCTTATCGTATGGAGACTGTCGCCTTGGATGGTGCTTTTGCTGTTGGTACTGGGAGTCTTGAATTATTTTAATATGGACTGGGCGAAAAAGCGCGATAAAAAGACATGGGATGAGATGGCACCATATTGGCGAAAAACCTGGTATATGAATCAGACGATGACTAATTTTACTTATGGTAAGGATGTGCGTTTGTTTTCGATGAAGGATTGGCTGCTCGGAAAATACCGGGGGCTGAATGAGTTACTTCATTCGAAGATTGTAGAATCAAAGAACCGCTGGCTGCGCTGCGCAACGCTCAATCAGTTGTTGTTTTTGGTAGAGGAAGGCAGTATCTATGCATATCTCATTTACCGAGTGATAAATACGGACATGACGATTGCGGAATTTACTCTGTATTTGGGAGCGGTGCGTACCTTTTTCGGTATTTTGCAGACGATTTTTAACGGAATGACGGATATGAAAAATCAGTCCCGAGAGATTAACGATTTCCGTACATTTTTGGAGTATCCGGAGCGTGAGGTGCTCGCGGATGAGGATACTGCGGGAGTAAAATCGCCGGTGGCACCGGATGGAAAGTACATATTTACCTTCGAAAATGTTTCGTTCAAATATCCGACCGCAGAGAAATATGCCTTAAAGAATTTGAATCTTACGCTGGAGGCAGGGGAACGTCTGGCGGTGGTAGGTATGAACGGAGCCGGAAAATCGACCTTTATCAAGCTGTTGTGCGGCTTGTATATGCCAACCGAGGGAAGGATTTTGCTGAATGGAACGGATATTCGCTGCTATGATAAGCGGACCTATTATGAGCTGTTTGCGCCGGTGTTCCAGAATATTGAGCTGTTTGCGTTCCCGATGGATGAGAATGTTTCCATGAAGATGCCGGAGGAGACGGATAGTGCGCGGGCTGAGCAGAATTTGCGCGATGCAGGTCTTGGGGCGAAGATAGATGGTCTGGAGAAGGGCGTAAAGACGGAACTGTTAAAGATGATTAGTGAGGAAGGCATTGATTTGTCCGGTGGTGAGCGGCAGAAGCTTGCCTTTGCGCGGGCGTTGTATAAGGATGCGCCGATTGTGATTCTCGATGAACCGACCTCGGCACTGGATGCATTGGCGGAATATGAGATGTATCAGAACTTTGACCGGCTGATTGGGGGAAAATCGGCAGTGTATATTTCTCATCGTTTATCCTCGACGCGCTTCTGTGACCATGTAGCCATGTTTATTGACGGCGAGATGAAGGAATACGGAACGCATGAGTCCCTGCTTGCAGCAAACGGCGAATACAGCCGGATGTTTGAGGTGCAGGCCCAGTATTACAAGGAGGGAGGTGCCGCAGATGAGCAGGAATAAAAAAGAAAGCACCAAGAAGAAATTACCGGTGTGCAAGCGGATTCGGCAGTTTGCAGGCTATGCATGGAGATGCAAGCCGTCTTATTTTGCAGTGTATCTGCTGCAAATCATAATAAATGGCGGAACACCGTTTATTAATATCATCTTTCCGGCATATATTATTGATGAGTTGGTCGGAGCGCGCCGGATTGAGAGGATTATACTTTATGCACTGTTAACTGTGGGAATCAATGCGCTGTGCGGAATATTGCGAGATTTATTGAATATCTCAATGGAAAAGTATGCAGACCGCTTTGAACGGCATATGGATTTGATTATTTCAGAGAAATGTGTCACGATGGATTTTCAGCATACGGAAGATAAGAAGGTATTGGAGCAGTTAGAAAAGGCGAAAACCGGTATGTCGTGGTATTCCGGCGGAATTCATGGCATCCTGAGCGCGGTCGGACGAATCTTGCAGCATCTGGTAACGCTGCTTGGTGTAGTAGTTATTCTGGCGACAGGAATGCCTTGGCTGCTGCTGGTTTACGGTATTTCTATTGTGCTGGATGCTTTGGTTACGGCGCAGATTCAGAAGGTGGATATGAAAGCATTTCAGAATCTGGCAAAGGTCAATCAGATTTTCAGCTATGTGTTCTGGGAGCTGCAGGACATTCGCTTCGGTAAGGATATCCGCTTGTACGGTGCCGAGCCGCTGATGGAGGAAAAGGGAGATTATTATAATCGCTGGATGTCACGGGAATGGCGCAATCAGGCGATGAAAAACCTGCCGTTTAATGAGTGCTCTTCGATTTTGAATGTGTTACGCAATGCAGTGGTCATTTTGCTGATTGGAATCAAGGCGCTGCGAAAGCAGATTACGCTTGGTGATTTCACGATGTATTATAATGCCGGAAATACCTTCCGGGACAGTATGTATGGCATTGTATACGGAGTGCAGGATTTGTATCAGAAGCTGAATTATGCCAATGAATTTCTGATGTTTATGGAATATCCGGATGCGGTATATCACGGAACACAGCAGGTACCGCAGCAGTCGGTACATACCATCGAATTTAAGAATGTCAGCTTTTCTTATCCGGGCAGCAATGTGTCCGTACTGAAAAACATAAATGTTGTACTGCATCCAGGCGAGCATATTTCGATTGTCGGCTTGAACGGTGCGGGTAAAACGACGTTTATCAAGCTGCTTTGTCGGTTGTATGACCCGACAGAGGGACAAATTCTGCTTGATGGCATGGATATCAGGGAGATTGTCTATGAAGAGTATGTTAAGCTTTTGTCGGTTGTATTTCAGGATTTTCAGTTGTTTGCATTTACGGCAAGAGAGAACGTAACGCTGACCGAAAGCCGTGCAAAGGCAGAGGATGTCCGAAAGAATGAGGAAAAGCTGGTTGAGGAATTTGGCGAAAAATATTTTGATTTTAAGGCGGTATCGGAGAAGCCGCAGGATGCTGTTTTTGACAAGGTAATTGAGCAGGCGGGCTTAACGGATACGCTCGGCGACTTGAAATACGGAGCTGATACCTTTATTAAGCAGAGCTTTGACGAAGAAGGAACGGATTTGTCCGGCGGTCAGCAGCAGAAACTAGCGATTGCGCGAGCGCTCTATAAGGATGCACCGGTGGTGATTCTGGATGAACCGACGGCAGCACTTGACCCGATTGCAGAATATGAGATTTATCGTCAGTTCAATACACTGGTAGGCGGCAAGACTGCAATTTATATTTCTCATCGGTTGTCGTCCTGTCAGTTCTGCGATATTATTTATGTCTTTGTGGACGGGGAAATTAGAGAAACGGGTACCCATGAGGAGTTGGTAAAGTTAGAGCAGGGCTTTTACGCAAAGATGTTTGAAGCACAGGCGCAGTATTATCGGTAAGAAAACAGGTAAAATTTGAAAAAGTATGAAATTTTGAACAGAAATAATAAAATTTCATAAAACACTTTCAAAAACAAATGTTTTGTGATAAAATAGTGGCACGGTAATCACAATAGGATTAGCAAAAAAATATTTTTTAAGGGGGCTACATAATGGCAAGATTTACATTACCACGCGATTTGTATCATGGAAAGGGTTCTTTGGAGGCATTGAAGAGTCTCAAGGGTAAGAGAGCCATGATTTGTGTCGGCGGAGGCTCGATGAAGCGCTTTGGCTTTGTAGATAAGGCAAAGGCTTATCTTGAGGAATCAGGCATGGAGGTTGAGTTATTTGAAGGTATCGAGCCTGACCCATCCGTAGAGACGGTTATGAAGGGTGCAGACGCGATGTTGAAATTCCAGCCGGATTGGATTGTTGCGATGGGTGGCGGTTCACCAATTGATGCTGCAAAGGCGATGTGGATTAAGTATGAGTATCCGGACATTACCTTCGAAGAAATGTGCAAGGTATTCGGTATTCCGGAGCTGAGAAAGAAGGCTCATTTCTGTGCAATTCCATCGACCTCCGGTACTGCAACCGAGGTTACGGCGTTTTCGATTATTACAGACTATTCGAAGGGTATCAAGTATCCGATTGCTGACTTTGAGATTACTCCGGATATGGCAATTGTTGACGCAGAGCTGGCAGAGACCATGCCAAAGAAGCTGGTAGCACATACCGGTATGGATGCAATGACCCATGCGGTTGAGGCATATGTTTCTACTGCAAATTGTGATTATACTGACCCGCTTGCATTGCATGCAATCAAGATGATTCAGAGAGATCTCGTTGGTTCTTATAATGGGGATATGGACAAGAGAGGCTCCATGCATAATGCACAGTGTCTTGCAGGTATGGCATTCTCGAATGCACTGCTTGGTATCGTTCACTCGATGGCTCACAAGACCGGTGCTGCATTTGAGAGCTATGGCGCACATATTATTCATGGTGCTGCAAATGCGATGTATCTGCCAAAGGTTATTGCATTTAACGCAAAGGATGAGACTGCAAAGAAGCGTTACGGCGAAATCGCTGATTTCATGGGACTTGGCGGTTCGTCCGATGATGAGAAGGTTAAGCTGTTGATTGATTATCTGCGCAAGATGAACGATGACCTTAACATTCCTCATTGCATCAAGAACTACGGTGCAGACAGCTATCCGACCGAGAACGGTTTTGTTCCGGAGGAAGTATTCCTTGAGAAGTTACCGGAGATTGCAGCCAATGCAATTCTGGATGCTTGTACCGGTTCCAATCCTCGTCAGCCAAGTCAGGAGGAGATGGAGAAGCTCTTGAAGTGCTGCTACTATGATACAGAAGTAGATTTCTAAGAGAGTGTGAGAAAAGGCAGTTTTATAAAAATATGATACCGATGCCGGGAGAGCAGAAAATGTGGCTTTCCCGGCATTTTGTGATTAATCAAATTTTAATGCTTTTGCCAGTGAAATGAAATTGAAAATAGATTGTTTTCATGGTATGATATTTGTAGAATTTTGTCGACAGGATAGGAGCAGATTTTAGAAGGTTTCCTGTTGTTTCGGACGACATAGATAGAATGGAGGCAGAGACTATGAGATTGGGGATTTCATCCGGTTTACAATATACGACTCCGCAGGAATGGGCAGCGGGATTGGCGGCGCTTGGATGTAAGAGCGCGATTTTTCCGGTGGATTATCGGGCGGACAGAAAGGAAATTGATGCGTTTGTGACCGCAGCAAAGGAATACGACCTTGTGATTGGGGAGGTTGGTGTGTGGTGTAATCCGCTGAGCGCAGAGCCGGAAGCGGCGCGTGCGGCGATGGAGCGCTGTGTGGAGCAGCTAAAGCTGGCAGATGAGATTGGCGCTGCGTGCTGTGTCAATATTACCGGAGCGGCGGGAGAACGCTGGGACGGCGCTTATGCAGAGAATTTTTCCCCGGAATTTTATGAGCGCACGGTGGAATCGATTCAAAGAATTTTGGATGAGGCAAAGCCGAAGCGCACGTTCTATACGATTGAGCCGATGCCGTGGATGGTGCCGAGCGGACCGAAGGAGTATGCAAAGCTGATTGCTGATGTGAATCGTGCGCAGTTTGCAGTGCATATGGACTTGGCGAATTGGATGAATTCCTACAAACGTTTCTTTTGGCAGAAGGAGTTTATTGATGAGGTATTTGATACCCTCGGCAGTCAGATTAAGAGCTGTCATATCAAGGATGTTAATTTGCGGCAGGAGTTTACGTTCCAGCTGCAAGAGGTTGCCTGTGGTGAGGGAGGTCTGAATCTGGAATATTATGTGCAGCGAATCAATGAGGTAAATCCGGATATGCCGGTGTTTATTGAGCATTTGGCTTCGGATGAGGCATATAGAGAGAGCTTTGCATATCTGCAGAAGAGGATGAAGACGGCAGGACTGATGTAAAAGAGAAGCATAGATACGCAGTGGCAGAAGGGTGATACATATCAAAAGAGAGCTTAGATGAGAAGTATCGGTGTTTTGAAGAATGGAGGAAGCCATGAGACCGGGAGATTCGGATCAGCTGACAAGAGAATATTTTGAACAGATTTTATTAAAGATGCGTCATATTGATGCACAAAAGCCTTCGACAGAAATAGAGCTGTTTGGCGAGAAATTTGCCACACCGGTTATGACGGCTGCTTTGTCACATTTAAAGAGTGATAAGGGACACGGCATGGTGGAGCTGGCAAAGGGAGCAAAGGCAGCCGGAGCGCTTTACTGGTGCGGTATGGGCGAGGATGAAGAACTGGAGCAGATTACTGCCACCGGTGCCAAGACGATAAAAATTATCAAGCCGCATGCAGATAACCGTGAGGTATTTCGTCGGATTGAACATGCAAAGAAAGCCGGCGTGCTGGCAGTCGGAATGGATGTTGACCATGCGTTTACCGGAAGCGGTGCGTATGATGTAGTCTTGGATTTGCCGATGCGTCCGAAGAGTAAGGAGGAGCTGCGGGAGTTTGTACAGGCAGCAGAGGTACCGTTTATTATTAAGGGAGTGTTGAGCGAAGAGGATGCAGAGAAGTGTCTGGAAATCGGCGCAGCAGGCATTATTGTGTCGCATCATCACGGAATTATGGATTATGCAGTGCCGCCGTTGCAGATACTGCCGGAGATTTTGAAGGTGGCAGGGAATATGCCGGTATTTGTGGATTGTGGTTTTGCCTCCGGTATGGATGTGTTTAAGGCATTGGCATTGGGCGCAACTGCAGTCGGAGTCGGACGTGCGTTGATGGAGCCGCTAAAAACGGATGGAGCCGAGGGTGCCTGTGAGGCAATCAAGGCGATTACTGCACAGTTAGCGGGCGTAATGGCGCGTACCGGCTATGCGAGGGTAGAGGAGATTGACGCTTCCTGTCTGGTAATGCGCAGCAGATAAAGCGGAACGAGGCAGAAAGCGATTTGTGACAGAAGTACGAAGTGACAGAAGCAGTGAGGGAGGTATCAATGTTACATAAGGAAAGAAAGAAAAGTACCTGGGCAGGAAAAAACGTTACGCTGCGGGAAGAAATAGCAAAGCTCAATGAGGTTACCGAGCGTTATTCCAAGGTACAGGGAGAAGTCGAGGAGCTAGAGAAAAGCCTGCTGTCCCCGGAAGAACTGCAACAGATGGAGTGGGAGCAGGCGCCGCTGACAGAGGAGCTGCAGATAACGAAGGAAAAGCTGAAGCTGCTAAAGGGTGAAGTGGCGATGGCAGGCGAGGAGGTTCGAAAAAGCAGGGAACGGTTGGAGAAGGATGCTGCGAAGGCGCGCAAGAATCCGTGGAAGTTTGTGGCGGTTTTCGAACTGATTACCATGATTGTGCTGGGCAGTGTGCTTTTAATCTATATTTTACAGCATAAGAAAACGGATGTGCCTGCGGATACCGACAAGGTCGTTGGCGAGAACCAGCCGGGCGAAAATACCCAGACACCGGGGGAAGGGGATGTGCTGACACCGCTGCCGGAGGAGCCGGAAACATATTTTATGGTAGAAAATTTGAGTGAGCGTGTGGCGGCGATTGACCGGAATGCGATTGCACCGTTTGCGGCGAAGGTAGAAGAAATCGACGGTCTGGAATATCTCAGCTTTGTATATGAGGATTTGAAAATAAGCTATGCGAATGAGTATTGTCCGGAGACGGCAGAAGCAGGGGAATTACAGTGGGAACAATTGGCTTCATCGATAATGCTGCAGCCTGAGCAGAAGATTCGGATTGAAAATGATTCCCGTCTGGTTGTTTATCCGTGGAACTATAGCTTTGCCGGTAACCTTGCTTTGCTGGCACCAAGGTATGGTTCCTACATCGGAGCAGAGGGAAATCAGTTAATCTTTTTCTGCGAGAATTCTTTGGTGGATGTGCCGGAGCTTGCGATTACGGATATTGTGACCTATCGGGATAATGTACCGCAGGAAATCCGCATGTTAGATGCGGAAGATTTGTGGGAGTATGAGGCATTGAATGTGGAAGAGGAGCTTCGTGCTCTGTTTACACTGGAATACAGCTATGTACCGTCAACGGATGCGGGAGATTCCTCTTTGCGAACACTGATGAACATGACGGTAGGTTCGGCAACCTATCCGTATGAGGTTTCGTATCGCAGCTATGAGACCGGCATTGTTTCTTCTGTATACAACGGTGTGCTTCACTTTGATGAAGACTTTGAATTGAAGCTTTCGGAGGAAGGAATGAAGCTCAAAGCGGTAGTGTATACGGCAGAGAAGGAATATATGGGCGAGCTTTCGGGCGAGCTGGCAGCGGTAGACCGGGAGCTGGTACTGAAAAATGTCAGATACGGTGCATATGTATCGCCGTATCATGAGGATGTGACAAGCGACAGCATTATCGTGCCGAGAACTGCGAAGATGCAGGAGTACATTACCATCAGCGGAAAAAATAAGCAGCGGTATTATATCGCATTATCCGATGAAATCGAGCGTGTGGCATATGAGCCGGAGCGTTTGATTCAAAATGAACAGGGATATTTTGAATATTTTGATGAAGCAGGAAACAAAATATCCTTTACGGGTGTTGATGTATCGAAGTATCAGGGGAATATTGATTGGGCTCAGGTAAAAGCCGCAGGCATTGATTATGCGATTCTGCGTCTCGGTTATCGCGGTATGAATGAGGGAACTCTGGAGTTAGACCCTTACTATGAGCAGAATATCGTAGCTGCGAATGAAGCGGGTATACCGGTCGGAGTCTATTTCTTTTCACAGGCAATCACGGTAGAGGAAGCAATCGAAGAGGCGGAGATGGTCTTGAAATATATTGAGGGTCATGAAGTGACGTATCCGATTGTCTTTGATACCGAGGTCATTACGACCTACGACGCGAGAGCCAATAATCTTCCGAGAGATTTGCGGACAGACATCTGTATTGCATTTTGTGAAACCATCAAGGCTGCAGGCTATCGGCCGATGGTTTATGCCAATACCAAATGGATGATTATGGGAATTGACCTGGAACGCCTGACGGAGTACGATAAATGGTATGCGTACTACGGTACGACCTTTACCTTCCCATACCAGTATCAGATGCTGCAATACTCGGATTCGGGCAGTGTTCCGGGCATCGAAGGAGCGGTTGATTTGGACATTAGCTTTGTGGATTATTCTAAAGATTTTGTAAAATGAAAATTAGCTCTTGAATTTTATGCCGTTATTGGTTAAAATAAGAAAAGGGTTCGGGTGTTGTCGGACATGCTGTTTGACAAAAACTTAACGATCCGGATATTATAGCTGCTGCAAATGCAGTAGTATATTAAAAATATTAGGAGGAATTAAATCATGGCAGTAAAAGTAGCAATCAATGGTTTTGGCCGTATCGGTCGTCTGGCATTCAGACAGATGTTTGATGCTGAGGGTTATGAAGTAGTTGCAATCAACGATTTAACTAGCCCGGAGATGTTAGCACATCTGTTAAAGTATGACACAGCACAGGGTAGATATAAGTATGCTGACTCTGTATCCTATGGCGAGAATTCCATTACCGTAAACGGAAAGGAAATCACTATCTACGCTAAGGCAAACGCAGCAGAGCTTCCTTGGGGTGAGTTAGATGTAGACGTAGTTCTTGAGTGTACCGGTTTCTATGTATCCAAGGCTAAGTCCCAGGCTCACATCGATGCAGGTGCAAAGAAGGTAGTTATCTCCGCTCCGGCTGGTAACGATCTTCCTACCATCGTTTACAATGTAAACCATGAGACCTTAACAAAGGATGACAACATCATTTCCGCTGCATCCTGTACAACCAACTGTCTTGCACCTATGGCAAAGGCTCTGAACGATTTCGCTGAGATTCAGTCCGGTATCATGACTACTGTTCATGCTTACACTGGTGATCAGATGATCCTTGACGGTCCACAGAGAAAGGGCGACAAGAGAAGAAGCCGTGCAGGCGCTCAGAACATCGTTCCAAACTCCACCGGTGCTGCAAAGGCTATCGGTCTTGTAATCCCAGAGCTGAACGGCAAGCTGATCGGCTCCGCACAGAGAGTACCGGTTCCGACTGGTTCTACTACTATCCTTGTAGCAGTTGTTAAGGGCAACGTAACTAAGGATCAGGTTAACGAGGCTATGAAGGCTGCTCAGAACGAGTCCTTCGGCTACAACACTGATGAAATCGTATCCAGCGACGTTATCGGTATGAGATTTGGTTCTCTCTTCGATGCAAAACAGACAATGGTTGCAAAGATCGACGATGACACATACCAGGTACAGGTTGTTTCATGGTACG
>JAFTQM010000057.1 GCA_017462755.1 Lachnospiraceae bacterium
ACAACCGCATCCTTATCTCTTGCATGAGTACCTACTAAGCAGCCGTAGCTCTCTTCGAAACCAAATTCGTAGGTACCTACACCCTGTTCCTCAAAGAACTTAATCTGCTCACCAATGTACTTAAAGCCGGTCAGTACCTCGATTAACTTGATACCATACTCCTCTGCTACCTTATCTGCCATATTGGTGGTAACAATCGTCTTAATCAATGCGCCGTCCTTTGCAATCGTGCCTGCTGCCTTCTTCTGGCTTAACAGGTACTCACAAATCAGCATACCGGACATATTTCCGGTAAAGGAATGATACTCGCCGGTCTTCGAATCCTTTGCATATACACCAAGACGGTCTGCATCCGGATCCGTTGCCAGTACAAGCTCTGCATCCTGCTTCTTTGCCAACTCCAATGCCATAGCAAATGCCTTCTCATCCTCCGGATTCGGGTAGCCTACGGTTGGGAAATTACCATCCGGCAGCTCCTGCTCCGGTACAACAGAAACCTGAGTAAAGCCAAGCTCCTTTAATACACGACGAACCGGCAGATTTCCGGTACCATGCAGCGGAGTGTAGACAATCTTTAAGTCATCCCCTACTTCCTTGATGATTTCCGGATGAAGCACAAGCTTCTTGATTGCTTCGGTATAGGTATCGTCGATATCCTTGCCAATCACATGATACAAGCCCTTTGCCTCTGCTTCTGCACGGGACATGGTCTTTACATCATTGAAATCGGTTACGTTATTTACTTCGGTAATAATCTGCTCATCCTTCGGATAAGTAATCTGAGCGCCGTCCTCCCAGTATACCTTGTAGCCGTTGTACTCTGCCGGATTGTGGCTGGCAGTAATTACAACACCTGCGATGCAGCCAAGCTCTCTCAATGCATAGGAAAGCATCGGAGTCGGACGCAGAGACTCAAAGCGGTATGCCCTGATGCCGTTTGCACACATACAAAGTGCTACTTCCTCCGAGAACTCGATGGACATGTTACGAGAATCGTATGCGATTGCGATACCCTTGTCCTGACCGCCCTCCTTGATGATGAAGTTTGCCAGACCCTGGGTAGCCTTACGCACGGTATACAGATTCATACGGTTGGTACCTGCGCCGATTACACCACGCAGACCACCGGTACCGAACTCTAAGTCGCGGTAAAAACGATCCTGAATCTCCTTGTCATTGCCCTCTAATGCCTTTAACTCTGCTCTGGTAGCCTCATCAAAATACGGATTCTCACACCAGTCCTTATAATTTTCCAAATAGCCCATGTTTCAACCTCTTCCTTTCGATTCGTTTCTTTTTCACACCAGCTTCTTCAAATTCTTATGTATCCTCTAATTCTTTGATTATAACCTGTAATCAATTACAGTATACCATTTTTTTGGATACTTGGGAACTAGTAATCTGAGAAATTTATTTCTCTTTTGCTAAAATCTCCAGATTTTTGGAAATCAAATCGCAGCGCTGCTTTACACAGTCAACTGAGCGCAACGGGTCCTCCGGTGTATTGAATACATAATCAATCAATTTGTCGATGGTGGTTGCCGCTACATGCAGTCTGGTATCCGAGGATGCATAATAGATATATACCTCGCCATTGTCCCGCGCAATTGCACCATTGGTAAATACCACGTTCGATACATCGCCGACACGCTCGCCGCCCTTTGGTCCGATGAGCAGACCCGACGGCTCTGCAATTACCTTAAAAGGCTCCTTCAAATCGGTTGCAAAGGCGTAAATAACGTAACGAAGTCCTGCCGCAGTGTTACGCACACCATGTGCAATGTGAATCCAGCCGCGCTCCGTCTTAATCGGCACCGCACCGGCACCGTTCTTTGCTTCCGTAATCGTGTGATACTTTCTCTGGCTGGTGATGATTTCCTCGTCAATAACTGCATTGGTGATATCCTCACACAGACCAAAGCCTACACCGCCGCCGGAACCGGTATCAATAAAATCATCCATTGGTCTGGTATAGAAGGCATACTTACCATTCACAAACTCCGGATGCAGCACAACATTTCTCTGCTGCGGCGAGTTCAGTGTCTTTAAGTTCGGCAGACGCTCCCAGGTCTTTAAATCCTTGGTACGCACGATACCTGCAGCAGCTACGGCAGCAGATAAATCATTAACGGTCGTGTCCTTGCTCTCCGAGCAGAATACACCATAAATATAACCATCCTCATGCTTGGTCAGACGCATATCGTATACATTGGTCTCGTCCTTGCAGGTATCCGGCAGTACCACCGGATAATCCCAGAACTTAAAGCCGTCCACCGGGCTGTCACTCTCTGCTACTGCAAAGAAAGACTTCCGGTCAGCACCCTCCACGCGCGCTACCAGATAATACTTTCCGTCAAGCTCAATCGCACCCGAATTGAAGGTCGCATTTACGCCCAGACGCTCCATAAAATACGGATTGGTGTTCACATCCAAATCATACTTCCAGAAAAGCGGAATATGCTCTCTGGTTAATACCGGGTCACGGAAACGGTCATAGATACCATTGTAATCTTCGGTCTTTTCGTTCTTTCTGGCAATCAGACGATTGTACTTTGCCAGCTCTACATAATACTGTTCATGCAACATGATGGTATTCCTCCTTATTGAAAAATAAGCTGATACGGTTCTTTCTTAGCCGATTCTCTTCATCAATTCAAAGCACATTCTACCGTTGTGGTACGGACACTTCCAAGGCTCTACGATTGGCTTACGGCTTGTCGGCTCGCCATTCGCATCCAACTCCCAGTACCACTCAGAGCCCTCTCTCGGGTCGGTCAGCTTCTCTAAGATATAATTGAAAATATCCTCGCTGGCTTCCTTGTAGCAAGTCTTCTCCGGACTCTTCTGATAGCCGTTGTAGAAGCCCACAACTGCCTCTGCCTGCACCCACCAGATACGTGAGGTATTATCCACGCCTCGCTCACACTCATTGAGCAGGGAATGGTCTACATACGCACGCTCATAAATGCGGTTGGTCAAATCCTTGGTAATCGGAGTGAGCTTCGCAGTCATCTCCTCATCTCCCAATACCTCCAGACCGCGGTCTACCAGCCATGCCGTTTCGATATCATGACCATAGGAATGTAAATCAATGATACTGTTCATCTCACGGTCAAAGAATACCTCCTGACGGTGTAATTCCGGATTATAAATCTTATCTGCAATCGTATTCATCATAAAACGCAGACGATTTGCTGCCATTTCGTATTTGGATACACGATATACCTCGGTATATGCTTCAAATACATGAAGCAGGGTGTTCATCGTCTTTTCAGCAATAACACCGTTTTCCGAAAGCTTGTCATTCTCCACCGGCTTAAATTCTCTATCAAATGCCTCCAAATAACCGATTTCATCGGTACACTTGGTCTCAATCAAATCCATCAAACCATACGCATACTGCAATGCCTCCTCACAGCCGGATGCATCATAGTAGGATGCCAGCGCATATACGGCAAATGCCTGATTGTAGGTATGCTTGGTCGTATCTGCCGGAGTACCGTCGTAATTTAACGCCCAGTAAATACCGCCAAATTCCTCATCCATACAATGCTTTACCATAAAATCATACGCATGACGCGCATACTCCAAAAGCGAGTCATCCTTTAAGGTCATTGCTGCATTCGAGAAGAACCACAGAATACGGCTGTTTAAGATACAGCCCTTCACCGCCTTCTCATCCACCTTCAAATCATAATCCATATAGCCGTAATAACCGCCATAGGTATCGTCTTTTAAATTCTTCCAGAATGGAAGAATTTTATTGCGCAAATGCGCCTCTGCACGCTGTTTCATATTTTTTGCTCCATTTCTGCGCTCATTTTTACGCGGTAATCACCGAAATAAAATAAAAGTCATTTGCCATCTGCTCCGGCACTTTTGTAAGCTCAATCCGTAAAGTGTGCGTTCCATACGGTAAATCCGTTGCAATGTCCTTCAAATAAATACAGTCACCCCAGGTTTCATCGAAGTTGCCATCCAAAACTACCGCAGCGTCTTCATTTCCATCAACGACTGCCTTTGCAATCGGTGCCGGCTGCGTTATGGTACGTCGGAACTGCACCGCCAGACGCGAGCATTCTACCGTAGTTTCCAAGTATGCCCCCTGCTCACAGGCAGTGTAACCGTTTTTGAAAATATCTGCCACACCATACTGCTCTCTCGTATCCGGCGTAAAACCGGAACGCTTCTCCTGCGGCATATTCTGATTTTGGTAACGCTTGGAATTAATATAACGATTTGGTGTGACCGGCTGCTCCGGCATCTGATACGGTGCCAGGTATGTATTGGCAGCAGCATTCGTAGCCATAGCATCTGCACTGTCCGTCTCCTCTGCCAGCTTCAGACCCTCTGTTTTGGTCCGAATTTCACTTAATAAATTGCAAATCACATCTGCAACCATCCGATGTCCTTTATCATTCGGATGCAGATTGTCCGGCGTAATCTCTGCCGCCGCAATATTGCCTGCCACAATTTCTTCGTAAATACTGTTTTTCATTGATACAATCGGCAAATCATACGCCGTACCGATTGCATTATGTACCCTCTGTGCATTCACACCATCGTTGTACTGCACATTGTTAAACATAAATAATGCCGGCTCCGAAGCACTCGTTAAAATCTTACGCACCACGCCCTCGAAGGTTTCTTTGAAAAAGTCATTGTCCGTGTCATTGACCGAAAACTCCAAAAATACTACATCCGGCTCATAACGCAGCAAATCACTTTCAATTCTCGCTACCGCAAACTGTGAGGTCGTCGCACCGATTCCCGCATTGATGTATTCAAATTCGGCCTGTGCAAACTGCTCCTTCCACCACGAATACACCAAATATGCATAACAACGATCCTGCTGCGTCGCCAAAGAACCCTGTGTAATCGAGCCTCCGATAAATCCAATCTTTAACTTTTCTCCTGCCTTTGCCCGCTGCATCACCTTTGCAAACCGATACAGATTACCGGTGTTAATTATGCCGCGGTCACATACCATCTTCCAATTCTGCATGATACTTCCTTTCATATCGAAGCATTTTTATGTAATTGTGAAACTCTCTAATCTTATAGTAAAGCCTAAGCAAATGAACAAAACATAAACAGGCACTTGAATCCCGCCGGTACTTAGACGCTGTATTTTAGCGTCTTATGTACCGCTGCGAGGATGAAGTAGCGCGAGCGTGCCTGTGATGTTTTCGTTCATCTTGCAAGGCTTCTCAGAATTATTATCGAGTTTCACAATCGTCTAAAATTGCAAGTTCAAAGAGTCCTTCCTGCATCAATTTCAATGCACTGATACAAGAAAGACTCTTTGATTTTCTATTCTTTATGGATTAGATAATACCGATTGTATTGTCATCACCGTTGTCCGTGTGATGCTCCTTGATGTAGGTAATGATTTCATCTACGGTTGTGAATGCCAGACCTACATAGCTGTCTGCTGCACCATAGTAGATTGCAATCTTTCCGCTCTCTGCATCGGTTAACGCTGCACATGGGAATACTACATTCGGTACAAAGCCTCTCTCCTCATACCACTCTTCCGGAGTGAGGATGAAGTCTCTGGTACGGTACTTTACGATAGATGGGTTGTCAATATCAAGAATTGCTGCACCCATGCTGTATACATAGCCGTTGCAGGTGCCGGTTACACCATGATAGAACAGTAACCAACCCTCGCTGGTCTCGATTGGAGCTGCACCGCCGCCAATCTTTAAGGACTGCCACCACTGATTGTAGCCGCGGGTCATAACGTGCTTATGCTTGCCCCAGTATACTAAGTCCGGACTCTCGCTGATGAAGATATCACCAAATGGAGTATGACCGGAATCACTTGGTCTGGACAATAATACATAGTTGCCATTAATCTTTCTTGGGAACAGCACACCGTTTCTGTTGAACGGAATGAATGGATTGTCAAGACGTACAAAGGTCTTGAAATCGGTGGTCTTTGCAAGACCTAATGCTGCACCGTAGAAATCGGTACACCAAATAATATA
>JAFTQM010000058.1 GCA_017462755.1 Lachnospiraceae bacterium
CAAGTTCGAATATTCTAAGGAACTGGAGAGTAAGCTTGCGGCAGAGGATTTGAAGCAGTTAAAGGAGCGCTTGCAGGGCGAGTTTGCGTTGGAAATCCTAGAGCAGACCGAAGCGGGACTGCATGTGCGGGTAGTAGCGGAGTATGCGGATATGGAGTTTTGTGTTCCGGTGGCGCAGCAGGTCAAGGCGGAAGAATGCGTCATTGCGCTGGAGCCGGTATCCTACGGAAATCGCTTTGGAGTGAAAGAAGGTACGGTGGAGGCTTATTTGAAGGCGGACGAAGAACGGTGGTTGCTGGGTACGTTGTGTGTCGGAGAGGAAGTATTTTTCCTGCCGTCGCATGAAAATGCGTATGAGATGGTCGAGCGCCCGGATGATAGCGCAGTACGAACAATGCTGCAGGAATATCAGGAAAGCTGTGATGCTTGGGAGTATGTCTGGTTGGATGGTTTTGCGGATATGGATACCTTGCAGGTGCGGACGGCGAGAGAGGTTAGCACGGATACTCTGTCTACACAGTGGGAAGCGGTTGCAGATACAGGGCGAGAGTTGACCTGTGCGGAGGATTGCAAGTTAGTATACGTCGAGCAGGATGGATATCGTGTGGCATCAATGAAGGACTTTCATAGCTGTGCAGAGGAAGGCTGGTGCGGAGCGGTTTACTTTGTGGGAGTAAAAGACGGACAGGCAGTGTGCGTGATTGGGATTTTTATTTCGTAGAAGGAATACTAGAATCGGTTAGGTATGCCTGTTGGAGCATACCTAACTGATTTTGCTCTTGAAACTATCGAGAGAGAAATTTTAAATTTAATTTTTTAGTATGAAATAATCGGAGTATGATGCTGAGAATACGGAACTTCGGGAGTATGTGAAGCAGATAGTGCAGTCAGTTCGGTTCGAGTAGGTGAGTGATTTGTTAAAAAAGTTGTGTTAGCATGTCCCCATTTTTGCGATTGAAACGTAATAATAAATAGAAAAATATTTTTTTGGGGGAGGATGTTGTAATGATGAAGAAGAAAGCTTCTATTTTTGCAGTGATATTATTGAGTGCAGGTACTCTTGTGGGTTGTGGAAAAGACAATGCAGACAGTAAAGCAGGGGCAGAGCCGACGGGAGTAGTAGGGGAGAAGATGCAGCCATCACCTACCATAATGCCGACCGCGGTGCCGGGTTCGGAGCCGATTGCAGAAGAACCGGAGGAAAAGCTGGAGATTTTGGAATGGTTTGCGGATGAGGTTCCGAGCTATCCGGGAGAGGATTATATTCGCAGTTTTTCTTATCAGGTGCCGGAAGCAGAGAAATTGGTAAATGTGACATTGCTTCCGACAGAGGTAGAGGATGTTATGCTGGCAAGAACCGGATACATGCCGGATTGTCATATGGAGGAGTCAATCGAGTATACTCCGGAGGATTATGATGCCCTGACATTAGCGGAGGATGCGGTATTTTTTATGCTGGAAGTAAACGAAGCAGAAGAAGGGTATCGGTACGGAAGAGTCAGCAAGGAAACCTTTTTGGAAAAAGGAACGGGCGAATGGATTATGGTATGCGGAGTTTCAGGAAAAGAGATTTTGTATGTGTTTCAGTACATGGGTTCATAATGGAGTAGAAATATTGTGAAACGTGAGATTGGAAGTCGGTTCGAGTAGGTGAGTATAAGTGCAGGGAGATACGGTAATCCTGCGCTGCGCCAATCTTTGCAAAAGCTATGAGGATGGCGGACAGCAGCGGGAAATATTAAAGAATGTCGATTTGGAAATTAAGCGCGGAGGCATCTACCAAATCTGTGGCAAAAGCGGAAGCGGAAAGACAACGCTACTAAATTTGCTGGCGGGCTTGGATCGTGCGACGGCAGGGAGCATTTGCTTCGGTACAAAGGAGTATGAAAAATTGTCGGAGACTGAGCTGGCGCGTTTGCGGGGAGAATGCTTTGGTTATGTGTTTCAGTCATTTCACCTATTGAGAAATGTTTCGGTGGAAGAAAATATCAGGGCATCTGCTTATGTCAATGGCAGGAAGATAGATGTGGAATATATGAGCTATCTGGTAGAAATGCTGGGAATTGCGGATTTGCTTAAGCAGGTCACGCACAAGCTTTCCGGCGGGGAACAGCAGCGAGTTGCGATTGCGCGGGCGATGCTTTTGAAGCCGCAAATTATATTTGCGGATGAGCCGACAGGTAATCTGGATACCTTTCATACGGAGCGAATTGTGACGTTATTTCGGAAAATCAATCAAGAGTATGGAACTACCTTTGTTGTGGTGACGCATGAGGAGGATTTATTAAAGCCATGTACTCAGCAGATACGGATAAAGGATGGTGAGATACGGCTTGAAGAATAAAATAAAAAGATATCAAAGGCTTGCTGCGTTGCTGTTTTCTGATAGCAGAAAGCTTTTTGTGATTGCCGGGGGAGTGCTGGTGCTTGCCCTGAGCTTTATCCTGTTTTTTGCCTCGTTAAATAGTACCATTGTTCGTTCTCAAAGGCAGCAGACGATAGATACACACGGAAGCTTTTTGGGAGTATTTTCTGATATTGAGGAATCGCTGGCGAATACCATCATGGAAGCAGAGACAGAGTTTTGCTACGAGATTTTTCAGGTGCAGGACGAGCTGGACTATGAGGGAGAGAGTGTTTCGATAGGATGGGTTACGGAAGCTGTCGGAAAAAGCATGGGAATCTTTTTGAAGAGTGGCGTATGGGTACAAGAGAAAGATGAGATTTTGGTGGAAGAATACCTTGCTGCGGAGTGGGGGATAACGGTTCTGCCTCAGAAAGTTAGCTTGCAGAAAGACGGTCAGGCGATTGAATATACGGTTTGCGGTATTGTTGGAAATTATTCAGGGAATCTTCCGGTAGCGAATTGGGATGCAAACGGCAGGAAAGAATATCCGTCTGTGATTACGGCATGTCGCAAAACAGCGCAGCCGGTATCTTTGATTGTTTTGCAGAAACAGCTTCGCGTGGAAACTGCGGAGGACGATATTTTTGAAGTGATGTCTCTGTATGGAAAGTATGAAATTGCACCGGAGAAAGTGAGTCTGAATCAATATCTGGATGAGTGTTATACGAATACGAAAGATTTTGAAGTGGTTAGTACGCTTTATACGGTGGCGGTATTGATTTTGCTGTTGCTGGTTGAGCTTGTGATTTTACGGGCAATTTTGATAAAGAGTAGACAGGCAAAGCGTTGTTTGGCGGAGCTGGGCTTGCAAAGAAAAGATTTTTGGGGCGCATGCGGCTGGCAGGTTGGAATGCTGTTGTTGCGTGTTTGGCTTACGCAGATGCTTTTGGGAATTTTGTTTGGAAAAATCGGCGGATATGTTACCGGATACGGAGAGCTATTGGAGCAACAGGTTTTTGTTACATTATTAAAAGAGTTGGTGCTTTTGGGATTCTTTTTAATGATTTTCTTTCTGTTGGGCTGGGATGATAAGTCGGAGAAAAAGGAAGAAAAGCAAGAAAAAGAGAAGAGTTATCGGTATCTGTTTCGTAGATTCAATGTGCCGCTATTTGGTATACAGTCTTTGCTTTTGATATTTGTGCTGTTTTCTGTTTGCATGAGAGAAAAATTCGCGGTAGCAGAAGAAGGAATGCGGGTGCGGATTCTGGCGCAAAGTATGTATTCTTACGAAGAGATAGAGGGGTATGCGTTTAGTGAAAAAGCAGTAGGATGTTATGACAAAGAGAGTATTTGGCGGTTTGAGGAAAAATGGGACGTACTGGATATGTACATGATTGGAGAGTTGCAATTTGCTTCTTTATTGATTGATGAAGAGCATATGACACCGTATTTTCAGAAGCTGTTGGAACTGAATGAGGAGCGAAAGCTTGAGGCTGATACGGAAGCAGGATATGAGCTGCCGGAGGAAGCGAAACAGTATGAGACTTTGCTATATGACAGCTTTGAGGTAATTGTGTTGCCGGATTTGCTATTTCAGAAATTTTTAGAGAAGAATGCACTTGTGTGGAAAAGAAACTCAAATGAAGCGTTGGAGTGTGTGATGGTATTTCCTGTTCCGGGAGCGAGGGAAGTTATGCGGCAAGCAGAAAATCCAATAATTACGGTTGGAAAAATTGCGTTGCAGGAGAATCAGCTTCGATTTGCGAAAGAGGAATTTCATGTCATCGGGCAGTTGGAAAATGCAATTGGCTTAGAGGACTTTATCATGAACAAGCATCTGGCTGTGATGGTGCTTCCGGTTTCGGAGGCAGAGAAAAGCAAAATGATTTTGGGGTATCGTCAGATTGTTTTCAAGATGACAGAGAGTATGACGCGAGCAGAGCAGGAGGAGCTGGATAATAAGATTGCGATGCTGGCAGCTTCCAAACAGGGTGGAGGCACTTATTCGACGTTTGAGGAGCAGAAAGAGGATGCGCTCTATCGGCATTATGCAGCCTTTATGGGAAGTACCATGCTTGTGTTTGGGATATTAGTCATGGGAGCGTTTGTTTTTGTGCATTATTATGTGAACTGGGAGCAGAATAAGTACGCATATGGGGTGTTCCGAAGTATGGGAATGCCGTATCATACGCTTCAAGGAAAGCTTTTTGCACAGTACATAACCGGTTTGCTTCCTGCATGGTATATTGCATGCTTTGTTGTGAAGGAGAGCTTTGGGTATGATATTCGAATCGGACAGGTGCTTTTGAGCGGAAGTATTCTGGTACTGTTGATTTGCGGCTGCTATGCGTTGCTGTATCACGAGTATAGGAAATGGAGAATTTGTGATATGCTGCAGAGAGGGTAGCAGTCAGTTGTGTAGAGGGAGTGAGAAATATATGTTGTGGTATGGTATTTTGGGAATTGCAACCGGATTTTGGATATATTACGATTGCAAACGAATTGGTTATGAAAGTAAGCTGAAATATTTGTATTTGCTTTTGAGTGTGGTGTTGCCGCCATTTTTCTTTGTATATTTATGTGTGACAGGAAAGCAGCGAAAGCAGGGAGCAAAGCCTTGTCTGGTGGCACATCCGCTTTTTTGGAGTGTATTGTGTCTGGCTGGTTGCTTTGTATTTGTGAAAACGACACCGTTGCCGGATATGCTGGAAACGCGGTACATAAAAGAGAAAGCAGTAGCGGAATCGGAGCTGGAGCGGGCAAAGGTGCGTTTGGCAGAAATGGGTACCACGGAAGCGGTTCTGCATCCGATGTCGGAGAATATTTGCTGGTATATGGCGGAGCAGCTGCCGGAAGATGCGCGTTTTGTAGCCTCGGGTGCGGTGTATGGAACGGATTGGATGATGGGGAAGGAAGAAGCGGCTTCATTGCGGTTTGAGGTATATTTGTATGAAAGAGCGGCAGAAGCTACGGATTCGAAGAGGCATTTTATGGCAGTTTCTACGTTTCAGTGGTCGGATTCGGTGCGGATTGACTACGGACGCTTCAAGCTGCTGGTGCCGGAGGGCTTTGCGATGGAGGAGCAGGAGTTAAAGCTGCGTGTCTGGGCAAAGAAAACGGCGGCTGCAAGGTATGTGGATGCATCAGTCTATGGCTTTGGAGAGCGGATGCAGGGATACCAGTTTGTCGGAAAAAGTATGATTGCAGGATATCCGTATAGCGGTTGTGTGATTGCTTATTTTCAGGGAACGGATGTGCCGGAGGAAATAAACTTCAGCTATGCGCATGAAAATGGAAAAACGGTAGGTGTTGTAGAGACGGTGAAGTTGGACTTTGTGAGTGAGCAGAAGCGGGAGCTGTTCGGAACATCCGAGACCGGTAACGCAGCAGAAAACCATATCTCCAAGTTCGAATATTCTAAGGAACTGGAGAGTAAGCTTGCGGCAGAGGATTTGAAGCAGTTAAAGGAGCGCTTGCAGGGCGAGTTTGCGTTGGAAATCCTAGAGCAGACCGAAGCGGGACTGCATGTGCGGGTAGTAGCGGA
>JAFTQM010000059.1 GCA_017462755.1 Lachnospiraceae bacterium
AGAGCACACGGCTGTTAACCGTGGTGTTGCAGGTTCGAGCCCCGCTCGGGGAGTTTCAATCTTATTGACATAGTCGGTAGGGTATTGTATAATAGCTTTATGGCTCCATGGTCAAGCGGTTAAGACACCGCCCTTTCACGGCGGTAACAGGGGTTCAAATCCCCTTGGAGTCATTTATAGGATTGATGGGATGCAAAGTGATTGGACTGTCAGTCTTATCTCTTTTTTGAGAGTTACTTCTCGGACCTTTAGCTCAGTTGGTTAGAGCAACCGGCTCATAACCGGTCGGTCCTGGGTTCGAGTCCCCGAAGGTCCATTGTTTGGCCTAATGGCTCAGTTGGTTAGAGCGCCGCCCTGTCACGGCGGAGGTCGCGGGTTCGAGTCCCGCTTAGGTCGTTGGTTATATAATTTCATATCCCATGGGATCTTAGCTCAGCTGGGAGAGCATCTGCCTTACAAGCAGAGGGTCATAGGTTCGAGCCCTATAGGTCCCACTTGTGGTTTTCCACAAAAATGCCGGCGTGGCGGAACTGGCAGACGCACAGGACTTAAAATCCTGCGGGACTAATCTCCCGTACCGGTTCGATTCCGGTCGCCGGCATGAAGAAAGAGACACTTGATATCAAGTGTCTCTTTTGTTTTGTATAAAAGAAAAGAGTAAAACAGATGAACTTCGTTTTATAAGCGCAGGAGTAATAATGATTTACACTTGACTTAAGAATATGGTATAATATTAACACAGTAATTTTAGAAAGAGGAAAAAAATGCAGAAAAATATAAAGAAAAAAGTAGCAATGATTATGTGCAGTTTGTTGGTTTCAGTTACCGGGTGCGGCAAGACGGAACCAACCGCTGAGAATACAACGCCCGGTGTACAAGCTCCGACAGAGGCACCGGCTACGATAACTGAAGGTGCGGTATCGGAGCAACCACTTGAGACGCCTACCGTAGCACCGACGCCAACAGCAATACCGACCCCGACCGCAGTGCCGGTACAGATGATAGCAGATGTTCTTGGAGAGCTGCAGGCAGCGGGAGTAGTTGCAGAGCATCCGGAGGAGGTTCCGGCACTTGCTGCATCCAAAGACAGTGTGCGAATCGAGAGTGTACAGACGTTTGATAATGCGTTTGTTGTAGTAACATTAGATGCCGGGATGCTTTCGATGGATGCCGGTGATATTGTTTTGAAAAAATATACGGATGATTGGTATTCGCTTTCGGCAGATTCGTGGGAGATGGAAGTTGCCGAAAGCTATGTCACAAGGAATGAAGAAGGTAAAACAGTTATTATATACCGGATATTGGATTTGATAGAAGGCACCAAGGCAGTTACGGATACCTCGGAAAGAAAATCCTTTAATTTAAAGCTGGATATAAAAATTGCAGACAATTATCTGTCTTGGCAGATGGAGCACGGTGGCTGGGATAAAAAGGTAGAGAGCCAGAAGGTACGTGCGTGGGACGGTGTAGAAAAAAAGAATAAATTTTCCACCTGGACAGCTGAAAACGGAGAAATGGCAGGAACGATTGACAATGAAGCCACATATACACAGATGCGTCATATTGCGGCAGTGTATCGGGAAGTGCCGGAAGAAAAATACAAAGAAAGCGTAAAAAAAGGTTTGGATTTTATCTTCCTTCTGCAGGAGGAGTCCGGTGCGTTTGCACAGTGTTATCCGAGACGGGGCGGTTATTCCGATGCAGCTACGTTCAATGATAACGCAATGATAAATGTGCTGATTATGCTGGAGGATATGAGGGATAGAGTATATCCGTTTGATTCGGATATTATTCCGGAGGAATATATGCCGCGGATTGAGGAAGCGATTGATAAGGGCGTTGATTTTATTTTAAAGTCACAAATTGTTTCTAACGGAAAGCTGACAGCTTGGTGTGCGCAGCATGATCCGGTAACCTATGAGCCGGTTGGAGCGCGCTCTTATGAGCTGCCGTCCATTAGTGGTTCGGAGTCCGTTGCGATTGTAAAGTTTTTGATGAATCAGGAGCAGACTCCGGAAATCAAAACAGCGGTGGAAGCGGCAATTCAATGGTTTAAGGAATCCGAAGCTAAGGGCATCAAATATGTGGGCAATCCGGTAAACGGAGAGTATTTTATCGAGGATGAAAATTCGAGCGTGTGGTATCGGTTTTATGAGATTGATACCAATCGTCCAATCTTCTGTGACCGGGATGGTATTAAAAAATATAATATCGCAGAGATTGGCGATGAGCGAAGAACCGGCTATAGCTGGAGCGGAACGTATCCGCAGAAGCTGCTGAAGATTTATGATACCTATGGATATTATGCAGGCAGAATCGAAGCAGTGGTAGGAAATACAGCTTCCGTTACAGCAGACAACAAAACACTTACAAAGGATGAGGTTCAGGTAGTAGAGACTGAAATAAAAATGAAATAAGGTGATTTTATGAAAGCAACAGTAGGGGAAATGCCTCAGAAGGTAGTAAAATATGTAGGAACGGGTACGAAAATGGTCAATTTGGTATTATTGATCTGTAATGTATCCTTTGGAATTTTGTTTTGGTTACATGATGCGAAGGTATTACTATATTATAGCTTTTTGGATACAATAATGCTTCTTTTCGCTTGTGAGATGCTGCGCAGAAAGAAGAAGTGGGCATATGTGGTAACTATTTTTGTAGGTTTGTTTGCCTTTATGATTCTTGCAGTGATATATCTCGGCTGGGAATACGGATTTCAGCAATATTGTATCGGTTTTGCGGCATCGTTGATTTTTACGGACTTTTATATGTACCGGGAAAGACGGATTACAAAGAGAACCATTATCATCGTTGCGTTTGATGTGTTCGTGTATATGGCGCTGCGCCTTTGGACCTATGAGCATCCATATGTTTATCAGATGGGTGGCGAGAGTGTAGTACGTGGATTTTTTATCGCAAATTCTTTGATTGGTTTTGCCTTTTTGATTATGTATTGCTGTATTTATTCCAATACAGTGCGTAAGCTGGAATATGAATTGTTGGATATGGCGAATTTGGACCCGTTGACCGGTATCTGTAACCGCAGAAGGATGCAGCAAATGCTAAAGGCGGCTGTGAAGGAATATGCGGGGAGTCCGCAGCAGGCAGTGCTGGCAATGTTAGATGTTGATTATTTCAAGAAGGTAAATGATACCTATGGACATGAAGCCGGTGACGAAGTGTTAAAAAGACTGGCGACACTGCTGCGGGAAAAGAACAAAGAAAATGAGAATTTTCAAGTAAGCAGATGGGGTGGAGAAGAGTTTTTGGTCTTTTATGAGAGGCATCAGAAGAGCAGCGAAGAAGTTGTAGAGGAATTTGAAGAATTGCGGCAGAAAATGCAGGATATGCGGATAGAATATGAGGGACGCAGCATCGGAGTTACGATTACTATTGGACTGGCATTTTATGCGGAGGGAATGACAATACATACCTTTATAAAAACTGCAGATGATAAGCTTTATGAGGGCAAACGAGCCGGAAGAAACCGAGTAATGGTATAGGAGGAGACAAAAAGCAATGGAGCGATATGAATATGTAGTGGTTTCCATCGACGGAGATTATGCGCATTTGAAACGAACCGATATTGAATCGGATGATTTGAAGCTGGTTGCCAGAGCGCTGCTTCCACCGGAAGCAGGAGAAGGTACTGAGCTGGTTTATGAGTGTTTGGAATATAGTATAAAATAAAACAAAGAAATAAATGGAGGATATTATGATTCAGGAAAGATTGCAGCAGCTGCGCGCATTGATGAAGCGTGAGGGAATGGCAGCGTATATGATTTTGACCGAGGATTTTCACGGTTCGGAGTATGTAGGAGCATATTTTAAATGCAGAAAGTTTATGTCCGGTTTTACCGGTTCGGCAGGTACGCTGGTGGTATGCGAGGACATGGCAGGACTTTGGACGGATGGAAGATATTTCTTACAGGCAGAGGAGCAGCTGGCAGGCAGTACGATTACATTGTACAAGAGCGGTGAGGAGGGTGTACCGACCATCCGTGAGTTTTTGAAGGAAAAGCTGCCGCAGGGGGCAGTGCTTGGCTTTGATGGCAGAGCCGTAAATACGAAGATGGCACATTTGCTGGAAAAAACATTAGCAGAGAAGGAAGTGCGCTTTGCCTTTGAAAAGGACTTGGTAGGAGAGATTTGGGAAAATCGTCCGGCACTTTCGGCAGAGCCGGTTATGCTGCTGACAGAAAAATACACGGGCAAGAGCCGCGCAGACAAGCTTGCGCTGCTTCGTGAGAAGCTGGCAGAAAAGAAGGGAGATTACTTTGTACTGTCTTCGCTGGATGATATTGCATGGTTGTTGAATATTCGTGGCAATGATGTTATCTGCAATCCGGTGGTGCTTTCTTATCTGGCAATGACAGCGGACGAGACGGTGTTATTTATCAATGAAAAAACGATGAGTGAGGAAGTAAAGGCAGCGCTGGCGGCAGACGGAGTTGTTTTTAAGCCGTACAATGATATTTATGCATATATGAAGCAGATACCGGCAGGCAAGACGGTAGTCTTGGATGAGGGCAAGACCAACTATGCGGTAATCAGCAGTGTAGGGGCAGAAGTCAAGGTACAGAATGAGACCAATCTGACCCTGTTGCCGAAGGCAATCAAGAATGAAACGGAAGTAGAGAATGAGCGTCAGGCGCACATTAAGGATGGTGTAGCAGTGACGAAGCTGATGTACTGGTTGAAGCACAATGTAGGCAAGCAGGAGATTACGGAGCTTTCGGTTGCAGATAAATTGGAGGAGTTCCATCAGGAACAGGAAAATTATATGGGACCGAGCTTTGAGCCGATTATCGGCTATGCGGAGCATGGAGCGATTATACATTATTCAGCAACCGAGGAAAGCAGTGTAGCATTGAAGCCGGAGGGCTTGGTGTTAATGGATACCGGCGGACAGTATCTGGAGGGTACGACGGATATTACCCGTACCGTTGCCTTGGGACCGGTCACTGAAGAAGAAAAGAAATGCTTTACGTTAGTACTTCGCGGAAATCTGAATCTGGGTGCAGCAAAGTTTAAGTATGGCTGCTGCGGAGCAAATTTAGATTATCTGGCACGTTTCCCAATGTGGGAGGAAGGGTTAGACTATAATCACGGAACCGGACATGGCGTAGGATATTTCTTAAACGTACATGAGGGACCGAACAATTTTGGTTGGAAGGTTACCGATGGCGGAAGAAATCAAACGGTATTTGAAGAGGGCATGATTACCTCGAATGAGCCAGGCTTGTATTTTGAAGGAAAGTTTGGCATTCGTCTGGAAAATATGATTGTGTGCAAAAAGGCAGAAAAGACGGAGTACGGTCAGTTTATGTGCTTCGAGACTCTGACGATGGTTCCGTTTGATTTGGATGTGGTTGATGCGGCACTTTTGAGTGTGCGAGAAAAGCAGCTGTTAAATAACTATCATAAGCAGGTTTATGAAACCATTGCACCAAGATTGACGGCAGAGGAAGCCGCTTGGTTAAAGGAAGCTACAAGAGAGATTTAAGCGTGATTGAAATAGAAGGCTCTGAAAAAGAGCCTTCGGAATGGAAGGTAAGCTTGAAAACAGGAAATAAGAAAAGACTGCTTACGGTTGCAGCAGGTGCATTGCTTGCAGTGACGTTGTTTGCAGGCTGTAGCAAAAAAGAGAATACCGAAACTGCCGGAAATCAGCAGGAGCAGACAGGAGAAGGCACAAGCGGAGGCGAGGTGAGTGGAGAGAAAAATCCGCAGACCGCAGAAAGTCAGCGTCCGATTCTTCCGGTGGATTCGGGGGTAGAGGGGACCAATGAATACAGTAAGAAGCTTCCGGTGATTTATCTGGAAACCAACGGAGAAATCGGAGAAGAATATATTACAGCGACGATGCGCATTGATGGAAACGGTCAGTTTGAGGATGCTGTTTTGTATGATGGAGCCTTAGAAATCAAGCTGCGTGGTAACTCCACCAGATATCGCATGAAGGCACCGTATAAGCTCAAGCTGGATACCAAGGCAGATATGTTTGGTATGGGCGAAAGCAAGCATTGGGTACTGTTGGCGAATGATATTGACCATACGCTGATTCGAAATAAGCTGGTTTATGATTTTGCCGCGGCAATTGGTGTGGAATATGAGCCGGAGTCTGTGCTGGCGGCTCTTGTAGTAAATGATGCATATCAAGGCGTATATCAGTTCTGCGAGCATATTCGGGTAGAAGAAAACCGCGTAGATATTTTGGATTGGGAAGAGGTTGCGGAGGATTATGCCAAGGCAATCGCCGGAGAAGGTGCCGATAAGGATGTGGTGAATGCATTGGAGGATGCACTGAAGGCAGATTATACATGGCTTAACGAACCGCATGAGTTTGAATACGGTGGCAAAACCTATGCGCTGGAGGATTACAAAGAAATGCCGACGGTGGATGGCGGGTTCCTGCTGGAAGCGGATTTCTATGCGTTTTCTGACACGACACTGTCCACTTTGATTACTTATTTCCAGCAGCCGTTTTATTTTAATACGCCGGAGACCGTATCCAGAAAATCGGCACTGTATACCTATGCCAAAACATATTTGCAGGCATTTGAATATGCAATACATAGTGAGGATTTTATTTATAATAGTACGGATGCTCATTATCGCGGATATGGTGCGATGTTTGACTGGGAAAAGGGCAGATGGGAAAAAGGCTATGCAGAGTATACCTATGAAGATACAACCTATGACGGCTACCATTACAGTGAGCTGTTTGATATGGATTCTCTTGTGAACAATTTGTTGGTCTGCGAATTTACAATGAATTGGGATTGTATGAAAAACTCGGTGTTTGTCTATAAGGACACCGGTAAGAAAGCGAAAATCGGTCCGGTTTGGGATTTTGACTGGTCCTTTGGTAATATCAATATGTATGATATTTACACCTGGTTTCCGGAGGACTGGCATACCACCAACGATTATTTTACCAATGAGCAGTATTATCAGTCGGTGCAGTGGAACCGGTATTTGATTCAGGACCCATATTTTCTGATGAAGCTGTGGGAAAAATATCAGGCAGTGCGGGAAGGTGCAGTGGTTGAAGCAGTGGAAGCAGTCGGAGCATATCGGGAGTTCTTGTCGTGGGACGGTGCCAGAAACGATTTGCGTTGGAAGATGACCTATCGTGACGACAGATATTACAGCGGCAAGAATAGTTTGGACTTTAAGAAGAGCTTTGATAAGCTGGAGGAATTTATTACGACTCGTGTGGCATGGCTGGATAAGCAGTTTGTATCATTGGAAACGCTGATGGCATCCATGGGCTATTATACACCGTCGGATAAGCTTGTGATTACGGAGGTTACGGAAGGAAAGGATTCTTTGACGGTCAAGGTGCAGACCGAGCTTGCAGGCTGTGCGCAGGTACAACTGCAGTTTGACGGTGTAACCAATCTTGTGGTGCCGGTAGAGAACGGTACGGCTACCGTAGAGCTTCCGGTGACGACATCGGCAGTCGGCGGTGATATGCTTACGGTGTATGCACTCGATGCAACAGGAGCATATCTTCATGTGAGCGGAGAGCCGGAGGCAGACCCAATCAGTAACTACTATTATATCCCGTAGCGATAAGGAGCATAAAACGCAAAGGATGGCGGAAGGAGAAGGGAAATGCAGAAGAAAAAATGGATCATGGGGGTTCTTATATTAGTAATGTTTATTACGATGCTGGCACCGCTGGAGTCTGTATTTGCAGCAGAGAAGCTTACCTTAAATACGAATAAGCTGTCGTTGTTTCGTGGTAATACCTATCAGTTAGAGGTAGACGGCTGGGAGGAGATGGATTACTGGTATAATAGCTGGGATTGTCCGCTGTTTACTTCTTCCGATACAAGTATTGTGCAGGTCGGTTGGACCGGTCTGATAACGGCAGTACGTCCGGGAAAGGCTACCATTACAGTCAGTTATGGCGGGCAGAAGGCAACCTGCAAGGTAACGGTAAAGAAAAATGCCTGTAAGCTGACTAAGACAGAGCTTACCATGTATGTGGGAGAAACTGCAGAGATTCGTCTGACCGGCAAAAAGAAGGCGACCGAATATTTGAGTCAGGTATATACCGTAAAAGAAAACGGTTATGATACCGGAGGAAGCGGAGTAAGGGTACAGTATACCGGCTATGATTCGGAAACCGGTAAGAGCAAGGCAGGTGTTTACAATCTGGTAGCAGAAAAAAGCGGAGATTTTTGCGTTGCGCTTTCGATGCTGGCAACAGACGGAGAAACATATTCTGAAAATTGTATCGTACATGTAGAGGATGCGGGCCTGCAGCAGGATAAGCTTGTATTAAAGCTGGGTGAAAGTGGTCAGCTTAAGGTGCTGAACGGAAAGAATGTTTCGTATCAGATTAGGGATACGAGCATTGCGACGGTCAACAGCAAGGGAAAGGTAACTGCATCAGCAGAGGGAATTACCTATATGGATGTGAGCTATACCCTACCGTCGGGTACAAGAATTACCAAGAGCTGTTCGATTCTGGTCAGTAATCCGAAGCTGATTCCGAGAGAGAATGTTTTGTTTGTTGGCGAGAGCTACTATCCGCAACTGGAAGGAACGACTTACATGAGCGAGATTTTAGTTACGTCAGGTGATACGAGTATTATTGAAGCCTATGGCAGCATGGGCTATGCAATGAAGGCCGGTACGGTAAGGATGACTATCGAGGCAGATGGCGAGGTGTTTCAAGAGGAGGTAATGGTTTGTGAGCCGAGACTTGCTTCGCAGCCGCTGGCAGTCGGCTGTAAGCGACAGCTGTCACTGGGAGATGTTAAGAATGTGACCTGTTACAGCAGTGATTCTTCCGTAGCGGCGATTAGTGCCAAGGGAAAAATTACGGCAAAGGCAGTCGGAACGACGGAGCTGACGATAGAGTATACCCTAAAGGACGGAACCAAGGTAACGGAGACGAAACAGCTTACGGTAACCGACCCGGAGCTGATTCCGGCAGAAAAGCCATTGTTCGCAGGAGAGAGCTATACGCCGAATTTGACCGGAATATCATATGCAAGTCAGGTGGAGCTTACTTCTGACAAGGAAACTGTCATTTGGGTATCCGGTAACTATGCATATGCACAAGGTGCCGGTACAGTAACTATGACAGTAGTAGTTGACGGAAGAGAATTCAAGGAAGATATCACCGTTTACAATCCGCAGTTTTTCACACCGACCCTTCTGTTGGTAAAAGGAAAAAGCGAGACATTAAAAATCAGCGGAATATCCGAAGATAGTGTGATTACCTATAAGTCTAAGGATACCTCGGTGGCAAAGGTTTCGCAAAAAGGTAAGGTTACAGCCCAAGGAGTCGGAAGTACACCAATTGTGGTAACCATTGACGGAAGAGAGTTTGAATGTACGGTTAATGTCGTAAAGAAAGCCGATACTGCATATAAGGCAGTGAAGAAAGCAGAAGCAGCGATTGGCACTCCGTACAGTCAGGCAAAACGTATGAAGACCGGATACTATGATTGCAGCTCGCTGGTATGGCGTTCTTATAAGGCAGCAGGACACAATTTGGCCGGAGTAAAGGATTATGCACCGACGGCAGCCGATTTGGCAAAGAAGCTGGAAGCACAGGGAAAGGCAATCGCCTATGAATACCTTCCTGCGTCGGAATTAAAGCCGGGTGACATTATTTTCTACGCCGGAAGCTCGGATAACGGAAGATACAAAAAGATAGACCATGTAGCTATTTATTATGGTGATTATTATATGGCAGGATACAACTTCTGGTATGATTACACCGGAGAATATGAGAATTATGGTTTGATCATTCATGCGTCTGGAAGTCAGGTGCATGCAAAGGCATATGACTATCATCGAACCGGTTCCATCGTTATGATAGCAAGACCGATTCAGTAAAAAGAAAATGTGCCGGGGTCTCAAAGCAGCCCGGCACGTTTTTTGAATTTCGAAAAAAAGAGCGTATCGCAATGGGTTAGTTGCGATACGCTTTTATTTTGTGATAATTAAGCAATCTTGTTTACAGCCTTAGTCAGTCTGGAAACCTTTCTGGCAGCGGTATTCTTGTGGAAAATACCCTTTGCAGCAGCCTTATCGATAGCTACAACAGCATTCTTTAATGCAGTAGCAGCAGCAGCCTTATCAGCAGCAGCGATAGCAGCCTCTACCTTCTTTACTAAAGTCTTAACCTTAGACTTAACCATCTTATTTCTTAAAGTCTTAGTCTGAATAACCAGGATTCTCTTCTTTGCAGATTTAATGTTAGCCAATTTCGTATACCTCCAAACGATTTACTTGTTATTGTTTTTCGCATGAAAGTCTTTCAGAAATCCGGACACGGACGTTTTCTGAAAAACATACTACTAAATAATAGTATAAATCATGTCGAATGTCAAGCGAAAAATGAATAAATTTCTTTTTTCAGGAGAGAATAATATAAATTTTTGAGTTTCTGCATTCTTGCAGAAAAGAAACGTCATAAATGAGAGGGTTACTGAATAGAATAGAGAGGAGCGGCCGATGAATCAGGAAATTAGGACAGACCTTGCCTTGGAGGTCAAGGAACGGTTTCAGGAGGATAATGTTGAGGTCAAAGGGGTTGTGCTGGAGGAACAGGAAAAAGCGGACGGCAAAATTCGGATTTCGACGGTGGAGATAACGGATCGGCATGGTGCGCAGGTTATGCGCAAGCCGATTGGACGCTATGTGACATTAGAAATGCAGACACTTTTGCAAATTGGAAGCGAAGAGCAGGAGATGCTTAGCAGTGAGGTGGGAGAGCAGCTGCGACAGCTTTTGCGTCATAAAGGTTGTTCTAAGGTCTTGGTGGTGGGGCTTGGGAACCGAGAGGTAACGCCGGATTCGTTAGGCCCTCGGGTGGCAGACCAACTTTTGATTACAAGACATTTGCTGCGGGAATACGGGAGCGGCTTTTTACAAAAAAATTTAAGCGGTATGGCAGGAAAGAAGGAGGTCGAGCTCAGTGCGGTGGCTCCCGGAGTCATGGCACAGACCGGCATGGAGGCGGTGGAAATTGTGCAGGGAATTGTCAGGGAGATTCAGCCGGATTTGGTGATTGCCATCGATGCACTGGCAGCGAGGAGTGTTGCGCGTGTTACCACAACGGTACAGCTGACGGATACCGGAATCTGTCCGGGAGCGGGGATTGGAAACAATCGCAGGGCGTTGAACGAGGAAAGCATCGGCTGTCCGGTCATTGCGATTGGGGTGCCGACGGTAGTAGATGCGGCAACGATTGTGAGGGATTCGATGGAACAGCTTTTGCAGGAGCAGGGATATAGTAAGCGCGAGATTGAATTGTTTTTGGAAAGCATGGACTCGATGAAGGGAGTCGATACCATGTTCGTGACACCGAAATCCATTGATGAGGCGATAGGAAGTGTAAGCGAGATTTTAGCAGAGGGAATCAACCAATGTTTCTTCTTTGGCAGTGAAGCATAGGCTGAGTGAAAAGGAAAATAGGAAAGGCGTTGGGGAGTATGAAACGAAAAATACATGGCAGACGAAAGCAAAATGCAGGAAAGCTGGTATTGTTTGGCGGTATTCTGGGGGCGATTTATTTGTTGCTGGCGCTGGTACCGGCGTTGTATCAGGTCGGAGTAGCCTTCGGAAGTCAGGTTGGCAGAATGCTTTGTCGGACCGTATTGATGGAGGAGAAGCCGGTACTGCGATATCTGTATTATGAAGAGGAGAAGCGGGATATTTTTCGCTTTTTTTCCAATCAGCTGCTTGGAAAGCGCGGGCAGCTGATTTGTGCTGCGATGGATTCTGAAGAAATCCGACCGGTGTTTGAACCGGTGGTAGAGGCGGATGAGCTTCTGGTGGCAGAACGTGCGTTACTAGAAGGAATTTTGCAGGAGAATCAGGAGGAGCAGATAGGTTATCTGAAAATTTCATATGCAGAGCGTGGGAATATTCCGCAAAAACAGGAACCGGTAGAGGAACAGCTTGCGCAGGGCGATGAGGGAGAGCAGGAGGAACAGGAGCCGGAGAGTCAGACGGCAGCAGTGATTACCAAGCCACTTGCAGATGTAGAAGCACTTCTGGCGCAGAACTATCCGTTAGAGACGCTTTCTACGGCGAATGCTTTGCTCTCGGAATATTACATAGTGGATAGTATTACCAGTACGCTTCCGGAATTGTTTCAGGCGGAGGAGCTATTGTCACAGGATCTGGGCGTGGAAAAAAAGACCGAAGGATATCAGGTGTTAATTTATCATACACATGGAACAGAAGCCTTTTGTGACAGTCGGAGCGGAGAGGTGATGGATACCGTGCGTGGACCGGGGGAAGCACTGGCAGAGTATTTGCGAGAACGAGGCTATATCGTTTACCATGATATGACACCATATGACTGGAAGGATGGAAAGGACAATCGTAATTATGCGTACAGTACGGCACGACCTGCGATTGAAGCCTTTCTTGCGGAGCATCCGGAGACCGAAATTATCATTGACCTGCATCGGGATAGCGGTGCAAAGAGAGTGGCAGAGGTAGATGGAAAGCAGACGGCAAAGGTCATGCTGTTTAACGGATTGTGTCGGAATGCTTCCGGTCCGATTGATTATCTGGACAATCCGAATTTATCGACCAATCTGGCATTCAGTTTGCAGGTCAATCTGGTTGGGCGGGTGCTTTATCCGGGACTGATGCATAAGATTTATTTGAAAAACTATCGTTATAATCAACATTTTTGCGGCAGATATCTGCTCATTGAGCTGGGAACGGAGCAAAATACGGTAGAGGAGGCGTATAACGCGATGGAGCCGCTTGCAGAGGTGCTGGATGTGGTCTTGAGCCGGTAAGTGCCGGGCGCAAATCCGTGGAAACGCAAAGAAAATAAAATTTTACAAAAAACCGGAGATATGATATACTAGTAAATTGAGAAATACTGTTATTATGAAAAAACAATATAGAAATGAGGTAAAATACATGTCCGTAGATCAGAGCAGAATTCGAAATGTCTGTATTATTGCGCATATAGATCATGGAAAATCGACACTGGCAGACCGTATTATCGAGAAAACCGGTCTGCTGACCAGCCGTGAGATGCAGGCTCAGGTGTTGGATAACATGGAACTGGAGCGGGAGCGTGGTATCACCATCAAAGCGCAGACCGTGCGTACTGTTTATAAAGCAAAGGATGGCGAGGAGTATATCTTCAATTTGATTGATACTCCGGGTCATGTCGATTTTAATTATGAGGTATCCCGAAGTCTGGCGGCGTGCGAGGGCGCACTGTTAGTCGTGGATGCGGCACAGGGAATTGAGGCGCAGACGTTAGCCAATGTTTATTTGGCGTTAGATCATGACCTTGAGGTCGTACCGATTATTAATAAGATTGATTTGCCGAGCGCAGAGCCGGATCGTGTCAAGGCTGAGATTGAGGATGTGATTGGTCTGGAGGCACAGGATGCACCGATGATTTCTGCCAAGACGGGTTTAAATATTGAGGATGTATTGGAAGCGGTGGTGCAGAAGATTCCGGCACCGACAGGGAACAAAGAGAATCCGTTGCAGGCATTGATTTTTGACTCGATTTACGATTCCTACAAGGGAGTTATCATTTTCTGCCGTGTGAAGGAGGGCTCGGTGCGTAAGGGTACACGCATCCGCATGATGGCAACCGGAGCAGAGGCAGAGGTTGTAGAGCTTGGTATTTTCGGACCGGGACAGTTCTTACCTTGCGACGAATTATCGCCAGGTATGGTAGGCTATATTACCGCGAGCTTAAAGAATGTGAAGGATACCAGAGTGGGTGATACGGTTACGGATGCAAGTAATCCGTGTGCAGAGCCATTGCCGGGCTACAAGAAGGTAAATCCGATGGTTTACTGCGGTATGTATCCGGCAGATGGTGCAAAGTATCCGGATTTGAGAGATGCGTTGGAAAAGCTGCAGTTAAACGATGCAGCATTACAGTTTGAGCCGGAGACCTCGATTGCGCTGGGCTTTGGCTTCCGCTGTGGTTTCTTAGGACTCTTGCATCTGGAAATCATTCAGGAGCGTCTGGAGCGTGAGTACAATCTGGACTTAGTTACAACGGCACCGAGCGTTGTTTACCATGTGTATAAGACCGACGGAGAGATGATTGAGATTACGAATCCGACGAATCTGCCGGACCCATCGGAAATCGAGCGTATGGAGGAGCCGATTGTCAGTGCGGAGATTATGGTAACGACGGAGTTTGTCGGTGCGATTATGAAGCTGTGTCAGGAGCGTCGTGGTGTGTACCTTGGCATGGAGTATATGGAGACCACTCGTGCGCTTTTGAAGTATGAGCTGTCGCTTAACGAAATCATTTACGATTTCTTTGATGCGTTAAAGTCACGTTCGAGAGGCTATGCTTCGTTCGATTATGATTTGAAGGGCTATGCACCTTCGGAGCTTGTAAAGTTAGATATTCTGATTAATAAGGAAGAGGTCGATGCGCTGTCCTTTATCGTACATGGTGCGACTGCTTATGAGCGCGGCAGAAGAATGTGCGAGCGTCTGAAGGAGGAGATTCCGCGTCAGCTCTTTGAGATTCCGATTCAGGCGGCCATCGGCAGCAAGGTTATCGCCAGAGAGACCGTAAAGGCAATGCGTAAAGACGTATTGGCAAAGTGTTACGGTGGTGATATTTCGAGAAAGAAGAAACTGCTCGAAAAGCAGAAGGAAGGTAAGAAGCGTATGCGTCAGGTCGGAAACGTAGAGATTCCGCAGAAGGCGTTTATGAGTGTATTGAAGTTAGATGAGGACTAAAAACGAAAGAGAAGCTCTTTCGTTTAGGCAGTTTGCGCTATGGCGCAAACGTGGAGAAAGGGAAGCAGATGAAGGACTTGGCGCTGTATGTTCATATTCCGTTTTGCGCAAAAAAATGCGCTTATTGTGATTTTTTGTCGGGACAGGCAACTGTAGAAACACAGCGGGAATATGTGACTGTATTATGTGAGGAAATTCGCAGGGAGGCTGCAATCGCAACAGAGTACCGGGTAATTTCGGTGTTTTTTGGCGGAGGCACGCCGTCGATTTTGGAGCAGGGCTTATTGGCGCAGATAATGGAGACGATACGAAGTAACTATAAGCTGTTACCGGATGCAGAAATCACGGTGGAGTGCAATCCGGGGACTCTGACGGCGGACAAGCTGAGTGAGTATCGCAAGGCGGGAGTCAACCGCTTAAGCATCGGTTTGCAGTCGGCGGATAATGCAGAATTGAAGCTGCTCGGCAGAATCCATACCTGGGAGCAGTTTTTGGAAAGCTACGAGCTTGCGAGAAAAGCAGGCTTTGACAACATCAATATTGATTTGATGTCGGCTTTGCCGGGACAGACGCTCGCAAACTATGAGCAGACGTTACGCAAGGTGCTTGCTCTGCAACCGGAGCATATCTCGGCGTACAGCCTGATTATCGAGGAAGGCACCCCATTTTATGAGCAGTATCGTTTTCAGATGAAAATGCGTGAAATGTTCGGAGGCATGGGTGTGGTCAATATGGCGGGGAACAGCAAAGAGATGGAGGAAGAGCTGCGGGATATGTGTGAGGATTTGCAGCAGGAACTCCTGCCGGACGAATGGACGGAGCGGCGGATGTACGAGCGGACGAAGGAAGTGCTTGAGGAAGCGGGATATTATCGGTATGAAATATCCAATTATGCGAAGCCGGGCAGGGAGTGCCGCCACAATCTGTGTTACTGGGAGCGGACGGAATATCTGGGCTTTGGAATTGGTGCGGCATCTTTATTTCAGGAATGCCGGTTTGACCGGATAGACCGGCTTACATTATATATAAGTAAGCTTAACGCCGGAGAGAGTACCCGAACCGAGGAAGAAGTGCTGACGCAACAGATGCAGATGGAGGAATATATGTTTCTAGGCTTGCGGAAAATGCAGGGTGTGAGCATTTCCGGTTTTGCAAAGCTGTACGGAGTGGAGATGCAGGAAGTATACGGTAATGTAATTCGAAAGTATCAGGAATATGAAATGCTGCAAATCGAGCAGGACTGGTTGAGACTTACCCCCGATGGGATTAATGTGAGCAATAGAATACTCAGTGAATTTCTGCTAGATTAGATGATACAGAGAACAGAACGCCAACGTTTGATAGGAACTGGAGGAGAAGGTATGGGGCGAAGAAGAACACAGTGTAGGAAAAAACAAAGATGCTGGAGCGGTTTGCTGCTGCTTGGATGGTTGCTTATTGCCGGAGTATGTTTCGAATCGGAGCTTTTACCGATGGAAGCAATCGTAGCACAGGCAGCGGAGGAGGAAGCAGAAAAGGTTGGTCTGAGCGAGAGTAAGATTACCATCAGTAAGGGTGGAAAGTATACCCTTTCAGTAACCGGTGATTACAAGAAGGTGTCCTGGAAGGTAAATCGAAAGTCCATTGCCACGGTATCGAAAAAGGGTGTAGTTACGGGCGTAAAAAAGGGTACGACGACCGTTATTGCTACGGTCGATGGTGTGCAGTATAAATGTACGGTGGTGGTCGATGACCCGAAGTTAAATGTGACAACGCTGACCGGTGTAGTGGGAGATAAGTATACTCTGTCGGTGTCCGGCACAAAGCGCTCGATTACCTATTCCACGAAGAATAAGTCCATTGCCACTGTAACGAAAAAAGGCGTTATTACCTTTAAGAAAGCAGGTACAACGACCATCTATGCTACGGTCGGAGGCCGCAAGAAGCTTGCTTGTAAGGTAACAGTCACAGAGGATCGCTTCTGGAACCTTATCGGAACGCCGGGAGAGCGGACGAAGCGGGAGGAGCAGCTGGCAGAGAAAGCAAATCAGATTTATAAAGAACTGATTACTGGAAAGATGACGGACATCGAAAAGGTTCGGGCATTTCATGATTATATCGTATTGAATACCGCATATGACTATGAAAATCTTTCGAACGGTACGATTCCGGAGGATTCATACCGGATTGACGGTGTGCTTTTGCATGAGGTAGCCGTGTGTCAGGGGTATGCAGAGACGATGCAGCTGTTTTTGGACGCCGTCGGAATCGAAAATAAACTGATTGGCGGAAGTGGCTGGTCTTCCGGTGCCTGGGTTTCGCATGCGTGGAATCTGGTGAAGCTGGACGGTAACTGGTATCATGTGGATGCGACCTGGGATGACCCGGTCATGAATGGTGCCGATATTCCGGGCTATGTCGGTTATGATTATTTTTGCCTTTCGGACAGTGTGATGGAAAAGGATCATCGTTGGAGGAGTGCCAATTATCCGGCTGCCGAGGGTGGAGAGTACTGTACTTACATTTCGGATTTGCAGCTGGCAGAATATCGAAAGAACGGTCAGGTGCTGGAATCCATTGCGGATTATGAAGAAGCGCTGCTTGCAAAACTGAAAGCCGGCGAGCGGGATATCAGTCTGCTGTATCCGGAAAATCAAACGCCGGACGTACAGGCAGTGCTGCAAAGAATTGCAAACCATTATTATTGTCGCGTTTCGGTAGACTATTACCAGCCGAAGCCGGTCGGAGACTATTATTTGTTCCGAATGATTGTTACGTTAGAGAACGAATAATAAATCAGGTAAAAAGGTAAAAGGAAAGTCGCAGGAAATGAATAAAACATCAGCGGATGGCTTTGATTCATTTTCCGGCGGCTTTTTTGTATGCAAAGCCTTAATCATTTTTTAATGAAAAAGATTCGAAATAGGTGTTGACAAATCAGGCGGCAGGTGTTATTTTATGTATACAGAAGATGTTAGCACTCTTAAAGGTTGAGTGCTAACAATCCCGAAAAGCAACATCCGCAAGAGAAAAGGAAGGCTGGTGCAGGATGGAACACGAATTAGATGAAAGAAAATTGAAAATAATAAAAGCAATCATTCGTAACTATCTCGAAACCGGTGAACCGGTGGGTTCCAGAACAATATCCAAATACACGGATTTGAATCTCAGCTCGGCAACGATTCGCAATGAGATGGCAGATTTGGAAGAGATGGGATACATTCTTCAGCCGCATACCTCAGCGGGAAGAATTCCTTCGGATAAGGGGTATCGCCTTTATGTCGATATGATGCTGAAGGAGCGTCAGCATGAGGTTGATGAAATGAAGGGTGTGCTTTTAGAAAAAGCAGATAAGTTGGAGAATTTGCTTAAGCAGGCGGCGAAGGTGCTGGCAGTCAATACGAACTATACGTCAATGATTACCGGACCGCAGTATCGCACAAAGAAGGTAAAATTCCTACAGCTGTCTGAGGTGGATGAAACG
>JAFTQM010000060.1 GCA_017462755.1 Lachnospiraceae bacterium
AAGTTCACTGCTCAGGTTTACGTATTAACCAAGGACGAGGGTGGTCGTCATACACCATTCTTCAACAACTACAGACCACAGTTCTACTTCAGAACAACTGACGTTACTGGTGTTTGTAACTTACCAGAGGGTACTGAGATGTGTATGCCTGGCGATAACATCGAGATGACCATCGAGCTCATCCATCCAATCGCTATGGAGCAGGGTCTTGGCTTCGCTATCCGTGAGGGTGGTAGAACTGTAGGTTCCGGTAAGGTTGCTAAGATCATCGAGTAATCGAGAATAATATTGATTTTGTGGGGCTCTCCTATTCTTAGGAGAGCTCTTTTTGAGCTCTTTGTTAAGAAAATTGTAACATTTTTGGCAACAATTTGACATATTACAGTTTTATGATAAAATTATGTTATAAACAAAATGAATGGAGGATGTATAATGAAGAAAAGGTTATCAAAGCTCGTAGCGTTTCTGCTGATCTTTGCATTAGCACTTCCGATGTTCGGAAGCATTATACAGGCTGTGACAGCGCAGGCGGCAGCGCCGGCATTGAACGTTACCAGCCAAAAGGTTTATTTGGGAACGACCTATCAGTTACAGTTGAAAAACGTGGATAAGGATGATATCAAGTCGGTTCAGTGGAAAACCAATCGTAGTTCGATTTGTAAGATTGATCAGAACGGTTTGTTGACTCCGGTAAAGTATGGTACAACGACAACTATTTGTGAACTTGCTTTAAAGGATGGTACAGAGACCACATTAAAATGTACAGTCTATGTAAGAGAACGCGTACAGGCAGAATCCGTTACCATTACCAACAAGACGCAGACAGGACAGTCTTATCGTTCCTTGTATGTTGGCAGAACGATTACCATTAAGAAGAAAGTAACACCGGCAGGTGTGACAGATACAGCTTACTATACGACTTCGGACAAAAGCATCGCAACTGTATCCGCAAAGGGTGTGATTAAGGCAGTAGCACCGGGTATTGCTATGGTAGAGGTGCGTTACGGATATTCTGAAGCAGATGCGATGAGAGCGGACAATGCGGCAGTAGACCGGATTTTGGTACAGGTAGAGGCGAAGCCGACCCCGACCCCGAAGCCAACTTCTACTCCTACACCGACCCCAAAGCCTACGGCAACCCCGACGCCAAAGCCGGAACCGGAAGTGACGGCAGTAAAGATGGTCGGAAGCCAGGAGCTTCAGGTAGTGTTCAATGAGCCGGTAAGCAAGAGCAGTCTGATTAGCGAAGGAAAGCTGGTTTCCGGAACCGTAATTCTTGGTAAGGATGCAGGTTCGACGGATTATGGTTTGATTTTGCCTTCGTTATCAAAGGACAAGAAGACGCTGACCCTGAATATGACAGGTATGCTGCATGGTGTATATTCCATTGTAGTTTCGGATAAGGTAGAGACTGAAGATGGAGAGGCATTTAAGCAGTACGCAGAGGTAGCGACATGGAAGGATACAACCGGACCGACCTATTTGTATACGACGGTAGGCTATACCGGTTGGGAGTGTAATATTAATTTCAGCGAGAGCATTGATATTTCCACCATGACGGTAGAGGGTATCAGTGGTACAACGGATGCCGTTTTGACGAATTATCTTTCGGATGTAACGAATTATCGTTTGAGTAATGATAGAAAGTCAATCGTATTAGATTTGAGTCAGGCAGTTTCTGATAAGAACAATTCCATTATGGCTACAGTAAAGCTGAAGGGAATTCGTGACAATGCAGGTAACTCTACGGCAAATCTGATTCAGACGGTTACGGTACGAACCGATGTTTCGACCAAGCCACTGGCTACGATTGAAAGCGTAGAGCGTGTTTCGAGATCTCAGCTGGCAGTTACCTTCTCAAATGCAATTCTTTATCCGGGTACAGCGACCTATGGCAGTTTAACGATGGGTGGTCTTGCAGACGCTGAGGATCCGACGATTGTATATTACGATATTCCGGAAAGCTATCAGAGTCTGACGACATATCAGATTGTTACATTCAATAACTGGTACAATTATAATGCAAGCGCAACGCAGAGCACACCATATACCATGATTGTTGATTTTGCATTGGATACAACCCTGCCAATGTTAGAGTCCTACTCATTAACAAATGCGATTGTAAACAATGTGAGCGTATGTAAGCTGCGTCTGACCTACAGCAAGGAGATTGCTACGGCATCGACCCAGCAGAGCATTAGCGTGAAGATTAGCAGTACCAATGGTAATATTGTATCGGTAAATGCAATTAGTACCGCAGCAACGGTAGAAGGCAAGACAGTAACCTACATATTTAATGATACGGTACTTTTGGATAGCGGTACCTTCCTGATTACTTTACCGGAGGGTATGGTAGCCGATAAGTTCAGTAATTGTTCGCCGGCGAAGGTGATTACGGTATCGAAGAACGTAACGACGACAACGGAGCTTCCGGCACCGGTGAATGCAACGCAGGATGTATTAAATCTCAGTGTAATTTATTTGAATTTTGCAAATAAGCTTGATTTGACAAGTGCAGAACAGGTAATGAATTATTATTTCCTTGGAACTGCAGGAACCCGGACCTATCCGTTGAGTGCATCGGTAACGGCGCAGGATGAAACCGGAGCAACGGTAGCACTTACCTTTGCAGCAGGTACCTTTAGCGGTACGGCATCGGCATATGAGCTGGTAATTAACGGAGTGACCGGTTATAACGGTACCTACACAGCAATTAAGGATGCGCACATATTAGTAGCAGCAGTGGATAATACCGCACCGACCGTAACAAACATTCGTATGAGTGACCAGATGACAATTCTGTTAACCATGTCCGAAGAAGTTACCGGTATAGTGAAGATTGTGGCTACGGATATGACGACCGGAGCATTAATCAATGGTACCGGTTATGCGACCGGACAGAGCATGATGTATGTTGCCTTGGAAAGCATTCCTGTATCATCTACCGTAAAATTTGTCATTACGGAAAATACCGTATATGATGTCTACGGAAATAAAGCAGATTTTGCTTTGAGCAAGACCTACATTGCGACCAGAAATTAATTTTGACCAAAGGGCATCCGCATGAAAATGCGGATGTCTTTTTTTACTCCTTTTTTGTCTTAGTAAGCAAACTCTTTTTCGCTTGAATAAAAAGGGTTGCTAGTGTATAATCTAGCTGATGAGTATAAAGAATCAAGGGTGCAGATGTGTCTTTGCTTCAGAGAGAGGTCGAATGTGAAATATACGGTGACTGGGTGGCAGCGTTTTTGGAGTAGTTTGTTGTTTGTATTATACTTGGCTGCGCTTGTATATTTGCTGTTTTTTAGTGAAGCATACGGACGAACGATAAATCGGGAAGAGTATCATTATAATTTGGTGTTGTTTCGTGAAATCCGACGTTTTTATCAATATCGGGAGCTGCTTGGATTTCGGGTGGTAATGATTAATTTATTGGGGAATGTGGTAGCCTTTATGCCATTCGGTTTTTTCCTTCCGATACTGAAAAAGTGGGCAAAGGGCTTTGGCTCGGTCCTGTTGGCAACGTTAAGCTTTAGTCTGTTGATTGAACTATTGCAGCTGATATATAAAGTAGGTACCTTCGATGTGGATGATTTGTTTTTAAACACCTTGGGCGGTGTGTTGGGTTACCTTTTGCTTTGGGGCATTCGGAAAAGAAGAGGATAACGGTGTATAACTATGGATAAGAAATTCGAAAAAGCTGAGAAAAAAACAAAATTAAAATTTCAGGGAAGAAAATATTCGAAGCGTGGGGTAGCGTCCATGCTGCTTTCGTTGGTAGCGCTGGCAGGCTTTATTGCGGCATCAGTGCTTTCCGGTATGGCGAAGGGCGAGGGGGGGCTACTGCTCGGTTATCTCGGTATGGGAACATTGATAGTATCAATCATTGGCTTTGTTTTGGGAATAAAAAGCTTCAAGGAGCAGGATATATTATATTTTCAACCGATTTTCGGCTCGGTGGTAAATGGAATTTTGATGATAGGCTTTGTCAGCCTGTATCTAATCGGAATGTTTCTGTAAGCCTGTATTACATTTGAGAATGGAGGGAAACGGTCATGAGAACATTGGACATATTAAAAGAAGAAAATGAAGAAGTGTTAGAACGGTATGAACTGGTCAGAGAACGTGTTGCGGATATCGCGGCAGAGCAGGAGAGTACGGTTGCGTCAAAATATCGGGAATATTTCCAGAGAGTAGCGGAGTTTGCAAAGCTACTGACTGCGGCAGCAGATAAGGTGCAGAATAAAACTTTGAGAAAGCAATCGCTGGAAGAATTGCAGCAGATGAATCAGGCACTGTATGAGGACATTTTGCCGGAGCATTATGAAAACAGCTATGCGAATCCGACATATGCGGTAAAGAAGCTTGGAAAGACCTATGGAAAGCTGTTGTCGGTGGTGTATTCCGAACTGCGCAGTATGATTCCGTATGCCTTTGAGGGACGCTTGTTTGAGGTAACGGTAGCGTTGGAGTTATTTGTAGAGATATACAATTGCTTTGAGTTAGAAGGCGAATATACCCGCAAGGAAGTAAAGGAAGCCTTGTATTATTATATCCATGACTATATGGCTGACTTTAAGCTGCATCGTACCAGAGATACTCAGGATCCGACCTATACCTTTGCTGAGGATATCATCATGGAGGCGGATTTGGAGGATTTGCGGTATCTGTATTACTTCGGAGAATATATTTCGGAGAATGAGCTGCAGCTGGTAACATATTTGAATCAGCTTCCGGAGGAAACGATACATAAGATGGCGGATACCTATACCGACGGTTATGTTCGTGGATTTAAGGTAATGGGAGTGGATTTTTCGAAGAAAACAAATATCAATATACGTTATGTCATTGGCTTTGAACGAGTGCTGCGTCGCGCAATTGAGACCTTCCATGCAATGAACAAAAAGGTTACGATTCCGCGTTTTGTGATGAATCTGGCACATCGCAGCTATGGTAGAAAAGCAGGCTACTTTGCAACCAGTCCGAATCCGCAGTATGAGTACGATCATAAGGACGATAAGGGACTGTATTTTGATAGGGAAATCCAAAAGGTAATATTGCAGGCAGCCAAGCAGGCAGCAGAGGCTTACCGCCTTGAATATGCGGCATATGCAGGACCGGCAGTGCTTGAAGTATTCGGAGAGCCGGATTTTGTACCGGTAAACAAAAAAGAAGCCGTAGAGCTGAGTGCCAGAGCGCAGAAGTATAGCAGAGAGCTGGTACAAAAGCAGTCACTCATGATGATGGAATATTTGAAGCAGGAGGAAACTTCTTTTACAATTATTGCGTTTCCGTTGCCATCCATCGGAGCTGATTTTGAAAAGATTTTTGATGAGACAATTCGTGTGAATACCTTGGACAATGCTTCCTATGTAAGAATGCATCAGGTATTGATTGATGCACTCGACAAAGGCAGTTATGTGCATATTATTGGAAAGAATGGCAATAAAACAGATTTGAAGGTACAACTGCATACCTTATCCGAGCCGGACAAGCAGACCAATTTCGAGAATTGTACCGCAGATGTGAACATTCCGGCAGGTGAGGTATTTACTTCCCCGCAGTTAAAGGGAACCAACGGTTTGCTGCATGTCAGTCAGGTATTTTTGAATGGCTTGGAGTATAAGAATCTGCAAATAAATTTCGCAGATGGTATGACACAGGAATATCGGTGTGATAATTTTGCGACCGAGGAAGAGAATCAGAAATACATCAGAGACAATATCCTGCATCATCATGATTCGTTGGCAATGGGCGAATTTGCAATCGGTACCAATACGATTGCGTATGCGATGGGAAGAAAGTTTGATATTCAGGCAAAGCTGCCGATTCTGATTGCAGAGAAAACCGGACCTCATTTTGCAGTGGGTGATACCTGCTACAAGATGAGCGAGGACCATGTGGTATACAATCCGGATGGCAAGGAAATCATTGCGAGAGAGAATGAAGTATTGGCACTTCGGAAGCAGGATATCGAAAAGGCGTATTTTAATTGTCATACCGATATCACGATTCCTTATGATGAAATCGGTGAAATTGCGGTTTGCTTAGAGGATGGCAGCAGGCTGGTATTGATTTCGGACGGCAGATTTGTGCTTGCCGGAGCCGAGGGTTTAAATGTAGGTCTTGAAGAAATTTAAGAGATAAAAGAATTGAAAGAATGGAGGATTTATTATGGCAAAGGTAGGTATTGTAATGGGAAGTGACTCTGATTTGCCGGTAATGAGCAAGGCAGCAGAGATGCTTGAGAAGTTTGGAATTGATTATGAGATGACGGTAATTTCCGCACATCGTATGCCGGATATCTTTTTTGAGTATGCAAACAGTGCAGAGGAGAAGGGCTTCAAGGTAATCATTGCCGGTGCAGGCGGCGCCGCACATCTGCCGGGTATGGCGGCTGCGATTTTCCCACTTCCGGTTATCGGTGTGCCGATTCATACCAAGGCATTGGGTGGTGTGGATTCCCTGTATTCCATCGTGCAGATGCCGTCCGGTATTCCTGTAGCGACGGTTGCGATCGACGGTGGTGCCAATGCAGGTATTCTGGCAGCAAAGATTCTGGCTACTTCCGACCCTGAACTGCTTCAGAAGCTGAAGGATTATAAGGATGAACTGAAGTCGGCAGTAGTAGCCAAGAAGGAAAAGCTGGAGAATGTAGGCTACAAGGAGTACAATAAATAAGGTTTTTGTGCTATTTTTCAGATTATCGTAAAAATTCTTTGAAAAATTCGTGGATTCTGCAGATTTACAGCAGATGGTTCCTGTGGTATTATCTGCTTGTAAACAAGAAAACGCGATGGATTGTAAAGAAGTGAAAAGCTTGGCTTTTCAGGCAATCAGAAAGGAAGGATTTTTATGTTAAAGAAGTTTGTTGCATGCAAGAACCAGTTTGAGAGATTTCGTTTTTTCGCTAACACGAAGGTATCTGATTGGACAGAAGAGGAATTCAACGCAATCGCAGAAATTGCAAATGTAACCTTTGAGGCAGATGCTGACGTGGCTCAGAAATATATGAAGCTGCACTACACACTTCAGATGAAGGCAACCCAGATTGCATAAGTAAAACGAAACCAAAAGAAGAGGCAGACAGCTGGAGCGATTCGGTTGCCTGTCTCTTTTTTGACCGCGTGTCAGCACAAGAGTTTGCACTGTAAGCCCTTTTTCATCTCATTGCAATTAGCAGATGTCACATTTTGAAATTCATTTCATATGATGTATCAAAATCTTTTGAGGAGCAAGGGTATGAATCGAAATAATAGTAGTTCGTGTTCGGGCGCAAATCGCTCGAACGGAACGTATTATACCGGTCGAACGGGCATGCAGCGCGGAACCTCCGGATATGCAAGACCGAACAATAACAGTTGTAACACGAATAATTGTACTTCGATGAATCATCAGACCTGCGAAAATCATTGTGAAGCGAATACTTGTGAAAATAACAATAACAACAGCTGTGTAAATACGGAAACAGTTGTTGTAGTAGTAAGAGAGAATGATTGTGAAGGTGCGGAAAGCAGGGAATGCCGTCCGTCCATGAACGACCCGATTGCATGTATGCCGTTAGCGATGGCATATGTACCTTGGCAGGATTACGAAGCAATCTACTCGGAGGCAGAAGCATGGGAAAAGGGAACGATTTTCTGTAAGCTGGATTTGGACTTTATGGCTAGGAGGTGCAACTGATGGGTATGTCCGAGCGAAACACCTTGTTACAGCAGATTGGAAGAATCAGCTTTACGATGGATGATTTGCGGTTATTTTTGGATACGCATCCGGATTGCAGCGCGGCATTGATTCGCTTCAATGAATTGGCGAGAGAGCGGGAGCATCTGGTAAAACATTACAATGAGGCTTGCGGACCAATGAATTTTTATGACAACAATGAATGCAATCAGGCTTGGAGATGGGTTGATGCACCATGGCCGTGGGAAGGAGCGTGTTAGTTTATGTGGAGTTATGAGAGAAGATTGCAGTATCCGGTCAACATTAAACAAACAAACCCTGAGCTTGCCATGGTAATCATCAGTCAGTTTGGCGGTCCGGACGGCGAACTGGCAGCATCAATGCGTTATTTGTCGCAACGTTATTCGACGAAGAATCGTCAGGTGGCCGGTGTACTGACGGACATTGGTACGGAAGAGCTTGCACACATGGAAATTATTTCCGCAATCGTACACCAGCTTACCAAAAATCTGACGGCAGAGCAGATTGAAGGAACACCGTTTGCGAATTATTATGTAGACCATACGCTTGGTCTCTGGCCACAGGCAGCAGGCGGTGTACCGTTTACCTCTACCTTCTTTCAGTCCAAGGGTGATTTGATTACCGATTTGCATGAAGATCTAGCAGCGGAGCAGAAGGCAAGAACGACCTACGATAATATCCTGCGACTGGTACACGACCATGATGTGTGTGACCCGATTCGTTTCCTGAGGGAACGTGAAATCGTACACTTCCAGCGCTTTGGCGAGAGCCTGCGACTGGTGCAGGAGGAATTGAATTCGAAGAATTTCTATGCAATCAATCCGGATTTCGATAAGAAGTAATAAAAGCAGAAATTTTTATAAGTAATAAACAAAGAAAAAAGCGGCAGCTCTGAGGAATCAGAGTTTGCCGCTTTTTGACTGCTTGATTAGAGCGAACTGGAAATGGAATGTACTTGAACGTATGTCTAGTGGTTCTGATTGAGAAAATGGAGGAAATATGGTATAATCTAATTAGGAAAATTTGAAGTTTATGGAGGTACTTATGGATTATTGTATTATGCAACAAAAAGATATAAAAAAATGTGCATTAACTCTTATGAAAGCGTTTAAAGAAGAACCGTTGAACGAAAGCTGGACATATGAACAAGCATATACCAGGATTGATGAAATTATGTCTGCAAGGGTATCAAGAGGGTA
>JAFTQM010000061.1 GCA_017462755.1 Lachnospiraceae bacterium
ATTCTTTGTGCGTAAAAATATGCTTTGCTTCCTCTAACGGCTGAATACGCAGCGTACGTATGCCGTTGGCAGACAGATAAGCCGTCACTTCTTCCGCTGTCTTATATCCCTCCATAGACGGGAACTCATACATTCCTGCCAGAAGCCCCTTATCTCCCCGCTTTTTCAAAGCGGCCTTATTCTCATCACGAATGACCAGAATCGTCTTTTCCTCTATCCGGCGCTGCTTCTTGGCAGCCTTCTTAGGATATTGCAGCTCACAGCCTTCTGCATGAGCTTTACAGATTTCCTGCAGCGGACATTCTCTGCAATGTGGTTCTCCATTTGGAATGCACACGCAGGCGCCGATTTCCATCATGGCCTGATTAAAATCTCCCGGTCTGTCTATGGGCATTACCAGTTTTAAATCTTCTTCTACTGCAGATTTAACCTTAGCGTCAGTGATCAGCCGCTCATCTGCTCTGATTCTGGAGATCACCCGCAGTACATTACCGTCCACTGCCGGTACCGGACGTTTAAAAGCAATGGAGGAAATGGCTCCTGCAGTGTAACTGCCGATTCCTTTCAGCTTTAGGAGTTCCTCATAAGTATCCGGCATATGGCCATCGTAGTCTTCCATAATTTGAATGGCGGCTTTCTGAAGATTACGTACACGATTGTAGTATCCCAGTCCCTCCCAAAGCTTTAAAAGAACTTCTTCTTCAGCAGCTGCCAAAGCTTCAATGTCAGGCAGACTCTTCATAAAGCGTTCAAAATAAGGTTTTACAGCTTCCACTCTGGTCTGTTGTAACATGATTTCTGACACCCACACGCGATAGGGTTTGGGGTCTTCCCTCCAGGGAAGGATACGCCTGTTATTATCATACCACGCCAAAAGGGGATTGGGAACCTCCTTTAGTTCACCAATCCTTAAATTTCTCTTAAGAGGAGGCAAATTAATTCCAAAGCTTTTCTTTTCTCCAAGCTTTACAAGTACCGGACTCTTTATTTGCAGGCTGTCAGGTGTCACGCTGCAGCTGTATGCCAATACTCTAACCCCTTGCTTGGCCGCCTCTTCCAATGCCTGGGCAAAAGCCGGATGGGTGTCTTTATTGGGTGTGAAAAATTTTGCCTCCTCCATCTGTATCACGAACAATACGTACACCTGATAACCGTCTCTGTAGGCCTGTACCAGTTCCACAACATGCTTTACCGCCCGCTCGGAGGGCGCATCCGGGAACCTGACCACACCATTTTCTTCCAGCGTGACACCTTTTACTTCTATAAAAATGCGCTCTGTAGATGTCTCCACATAAAAGTCAAATCTGGAATTACCATATGTAGTCTCTGGCCGAACAGTAACTACATCAGAAAACAGTTCCCCTGCACGCAGCCATTCCTCAACCACTTTGTTCGGTGCCTGAGAATCCATATTGATAAGTAAATTACCTTTCTGCACTGCCACAAGGTCATATTGTGTCTTACGGGCAGGATTATCACTCTTTTCCAGGTATACCAAAGCCCCAGGCTGTAATAATTCCCGGCATCTGCCCGTATTTTTCACATGTACCGTCTCTTTCCTGCCCGCAATCTCCACGTAGGCTATGAAACGGTTAGGCCGCTCCAGAAATATTCCCGGCACGATATGGTTATATTTCATCTACTTTTTGATCTCTCTTTCTATTCTGCTCTCTTAAAATGCCGGAGATTATCTGTCATCTCAGGCGATTGCATTCATACTTTTCCAATGTCAGCAGACAGGTTCTGAGTGCATCGTAACGCTGCTCCACGTCACCGTCCTCCACCTCAATATCACAGGCGATGGCCATTGTGGTAATCATTTCATTGGTTATGCGGTGGTGGAGACCTGCCAGAATGTTCAGACGCTGCTCATAGGAATCGGCGTCAAGGAATTCCAGTACCATGGGATCCAGGGTGAGTTCCTCGCTGGCTTCTATTTCGGAGGTGGTAGGCTGCACGGGCATAGTCAAAACTTGAGTATCAATCGTACTCTGCTGCCCGCATATGCTCTGCTGCGGCACGATATGTTTCTGCTCTGCGGTGCCTTGCCGGAGTGGTGTGCGCTCCTGAATTGGTGTGTATTCCCGGACCGAATGATTGGCGCTGCGTGTCAACTGGTCAGTATCTTGGCGCTCGAAACGGTATTCCTGATTGCTGTCAGGGTATTTTGTGCGATCCACTTTGGAAAGGAACATGGCGAGCGGACGGGCATAGATACGGTAGTCACCATAGAGTGCCTGGTAAATTACCAGGGGTTCTCCGGTTTCAGAGTGCTCAGCTATTGTTACTATTTGGTATAGGTTTCCTTTAAAGTGTCTGTAGATTTCCTGGGGTTTGGGTATTAGTGCCATTTATTGGGTCTCCTTCTAATTTGCGGCAAGGGCTGATGTGACGAGGAGCTGTTAGGGCTTAGGACATAAGTCAAGTAAACAGCAAGTGTCACATTCGCCAAGGGGACGCCGCACCGGTCGAAACTAATGTTTCGACCAGCTGACTATCGTCAGCTCATTTGCTGCGCAAATGGGGTGCGGCTGGGGAGTCGCGGAAACTCGAAAATCACGCGCTTCGCGCTCTATCGGCCGTGCTGAAGCACGGCCTGGGTTGCTTCGCAACCGGATTTTCTCGTTAGCTTGTCGGGTGAAATCAAATGCGCCTGCGGCGCGCTTGATTTCCTTCCGACAAGGCGGCCTCTCGGCCGCATACTCCAGACCTTCGGTCTGTCGTTAGCTTGTCGGGTGAAATCAAATGCGCCTGCGGCGCGCTTGATTTCCTTCCGACAAGGCGGCCTCTCGGCCG
>JAFTQM010000062.1 GCA_017462755.1 Lachnospiraceae bacterium
AATACAGCATCGTATCCGGCACCTCGACTCCCACAAATCCGATAATTCTGCTATTCACCTTCTATCCTCCCTATTTTCTTCTGCCGAGCACTCAATATCTCGATTAAACACCGCCTGCTGCATCAATAAAAATGTCGTTTTTTTTAACTCCTTAATAAAATAATTCTCCTCCTTATCCAAACTTCCCTGAAAGCATCTTGAAATAAATTCAACCATTCTCCCATGATCTACCGCAAATTGAAATTCTTTACAATGTGGAATAATTCCGATTCGTTCCGTAGAAAAACCAAATTCTGAAACAATTTTTCGCAATGTTAAGGGATTTTTTTTGTTATAATTTCCGATAATAAAGAATGCTTTATCAAGCAAAGAAGAATAATTTTGAAAGAATTCCTGAATTTCTAAGATGTTCTGCCTCAATATCACTACTACCAAATCCGCTCTGTCCAGTATAATTTTAGAACTGATACTGCGATTCGGTCTGGTATCAACAAATGCAAGCTCATGCCTGCTTACGTACTTTTCCAGGCGTGGAAGATAACTGCACTGGAATTCATAATCAAATAGATAGTCATCGCCTCTGGGCCGCTGCGGAACATAATAAAGACTGTTCTTCAGCACCTCCACCGCACTGTATTCCTCCTCCCATACATATGCCTTGTGGTTTTGTCTGCATATCAGATTGTCATAACCCCTTGCACCAAGATAATACATTTCCTCCTCTGCTACTGCGCGCGCAATACAATTCGGAAACAGACATTTTTTTATTCCATTGATATTACAATGATTTTCAAAAACCGTGATCTTAAATGGATAGGTCAGTACTCCTGCTATACTGATTGCTGCCAGGCTACTTGTAACCCCACATCCCCTGTTCGTGCTCCAGTAAGCGATTTTCAACACTTTCTCCCTTCCGGCACTCATGATGTCACAGCAACAGGATAAAGAATATTAGATTAAAAAGACAATGCTATTTTACTACCTGCATTGCCCGTTTGTAAAGAATTATTCGAATGACGATTTTCACAGATTTTTTTCGACTTTCTTGTCAGATTTCCACAAACAACAGACGTGCTTTTTCGGCGCAAAGCCGCCTGTTGTCTGCATTTCCTCGTTTTAATAAAAAATTACCAGTTTGATGTTTTGCTCATAATCTCCAAAGCAGTCTCCAAACAAATTAACCCCGCCCGGATGCTTGGCATCCTCCTTGATACCAATGCGCACCGAAATATATTCCTGCTGCGCAAGTGCATATTCGGACAGCTTGGTTTCGGACAGCTTTTTCCCATCCAAAAAAGTACCTCGTTCCGTAAATGTCCACGTTTTCAGCTCTCCGTACTGCGTGTTCTTATCCGGCCACCATTCCGGATTCAGCTTTCCGCGCCTGCCGCCAAAATCACTCGGACAATGATAGGTCCCCGCATCAATACCGTTCATCCAAACCGTAATATCCGAAGGCCAGTCCAAATTGTACTCATGATCCTCTGCACAAACCTCAAAGGAAAGCTCTACCTTCCGCTCCTTTATCTTTTTCAAAAAATGATTCGGGAAACGATACTCCACATAGCCCTTTCCAAACCACAATAGCTTCGCATTCGCTCTCTCCGTGTGATAGAAGCAGCGCGGTTCATCCTCTTCTCCAATCGGTGCTTTTTCACCTACAAGTCCACAGGTTGGCTCCACATAATAATCTACATAATTTCCAATCGGCATCTGTATGATTTCCGTGCGTTCCTGCGCCCCATATGCGCTGGTCAAATCCAGCTCTGCCTGCTCTAATACCTTGCTGCACAGCTTCATGGAACCACGAATGCCCGGCTGCAGCGTTGTCTTTATTAATCCGGCCTCCTCCAATACCCGAATGTGGGCGGCGGCTGAGGACGGCGGCAGGGACAAGGCTTCTGCAATCTCATTGATATTCATATCCTGATGACACAGAATCTTCAATATATCCAGTCTGGTCTCAACCGAAAGTGCTTTTCCAAGCAATGCCAGCTTTGCTGTATCATCCAGATTTATTTTTACGGTTTGTTTCATTTTCTACCTCATTCATTACAACAAAAATTTTGTTGGTTTCATTTTACCACAGTAAACCGGTTTTGCAAAGCCCTTTTCCCTTCCGTTTTTCTTTCCTTTTCCTAACAATTCTTAATTTTTTCTTTCTTCTATTGCCTTTTTTTTCGCCGGGTGTTATTGTGTATCCTGTATTACCCAAGGAAGGATTTGTGATTTATGTTACGAACTACGATATATTTTCTGCGTACCGCAGGCGTTTTATCAATCATCTATTTTCTGATTATTACTGTATATTCCGGCATCCGGACTTCTTTTCTCTGGATTTGGCCGTTTGTCGCCATATGCAGCTTTTCTTTTTCGGCACTTTTAGACTACGCGGCAAAGCAGGCAAATAAAAACTGGACTTTGGCATACCGCGGACTGCTGACGCTTTTTTGGCTCGGCTTCTGTCTGCTTTTCTTCATCCTATGTAAACTGGTGCGGACTGCCAATACCCCGCCTTCCCAAGACGCAGAATATGTGATTATACTGGGGGCACAGGTACGCGGCAGCACTCCTTCCCTGAGCTTACAGGCAAGAATCGATACGGCTGCCGAATATCTAAACGCACATCCGGATTGCACTGCCATCTGCTCCGGCGGACAGGGCGAGGGAGAAAATCTTTCCGAGGCAGCGGTCATCCGTCAAGGACTGCTGGCACATGGCATCGCAGAGGAACGAATTCTTATGGAAGCTGATTCTACTACAACGGTAGAAAATCTGCTGTTTTGTTCCAAGCTGCTGCCTGCCACCGACACTCCGGTTATCCTTGTTACCAACAATTTTCATTGCTATCGAGCCGGATTGCTCGCCAAAAAGCTTGGCTATGAAACTGTCTCCACGCTTGGTGCCAACCGTTTTCTGGCTACTACACCACATTATTATTTCCGCGAGTTTTTTGCACTGGTAAAAGAATTTATCGTAGGCAATATCTAAAAAGAAACCAAAGCTTCTCTGCCTGCCCTGATATCAGCAATATTTACAGCTCCACCAACACCGCTCTGCACGGAGCACCATCCGCTCCTGCGAGCTTTAGCGGTGCGGCACTCAACAGATACACGCCCTCCGGTACCTCCTGTAACCGAATTCCCTCAAGCAATACCACACCTGCTCCAAGCAGAATCAGATGTACCTCCATCGGTGCATCCTCCGGTCCGACCGTCTGCGATTCATTGCCAAGGAGCAGAATGCCCGCTTCTGCAAATATCCGCGCAGCTTCCGTTGAAACTACTGCATTCCCCTTAATCAGTATCCGCTTAGCCGCTTCCGACTCTGTAGCTGCAACTTTTTCAACAATAGTCGTTGCCTCCGATGCTTTTTTCAAAATTTCTGCGGCGGCATCCGCAGACACGATTCCTTCATATTCTGTCACATATGCCGGACCAACAAACTGCTCCAGACCTATCCTCTCTATCGTCTTCCCATCCTTCAAAAAATGGTACGGTGCATCCACATGCGTTCCGTTGTGTGCGCACATACGAAATGCCGACAGATTATACAGCTCCCCCTCCGTCATTGAGCGCAGCACCTCTTTTTCCGGCATCGGGTCTCCCGGATAAACCACACACGAAAATACCTCCTGCGATATATCATATACCTTCATCGAATTCCTCCTCATATTTCTTAAAGAAATCATAGTACGCCCGCACATTCTCCAAATCCGTCCAGCGCTTTACCCGCACGACCTCTTCATCCAAATCATAGATTCTTGCCCCCGCCATGGAAAGCAAAAACGGCGAATGTGTTGCGATAATAAACTGGCATCCGAAAAATCGCACCGAATCCTCCAAGAATTGCAGCAGCTCCTGCTGCCTTGCCGGAGACAGACTATTTTCCGGCTCATCCAGCAGATATAAACCGTCCTCCTGAATCTTTTCCGTAAAATATTGAAACGCACTTTCCCCATTCGAGCGTTCCCTGACATTGTCCATTAGATTTTCACGAACATACTTCGTTTGTGTCTTGCTTCGTGCCAGATTTATCTGCTTTAACCGCTCATAATCCTCCAAAGAACGGTACTGAAATTTCGCATATTTAGCATCCAGATATTCTTCAAACAGTTCCTCCCGCTTGCGGTCGATTCCCTCATTCAGACTGCGCAAATTCAGCATATAATCAAACACATCATCACTTGTAATAATACAGCTTTTCTTTGGAATCCCCGACTCTAATTCATAGTCACATAACGTAGTATATTCCTCAAAAAAGTTCGAGCGATTGTATAACGCATCCCGTTTTAGCTGCAGCTTTTCTGCAATAATATTGAGCGCTGTGGTCTTACCCGAGCCATTCCCACCATACAGAATTGTCACCGGCTCAAATTCCAGATGTGTCATCTGATGCTGCGACAGCACCAGAAACGGATAATAGGTATCATAGCAATTCCGCTTCTGCGCCATTGTAAAATCATATTCACGTTCCCTGTCCGGAAAATCAAAACCAGATAAATAAAGCATACGAATCCCCTTTTCTAGCATAACATCCTTATCTGTCTTCATTTTACCGTACTACTATACAGAATTCAACTCCTTACACCATTAAGTAGCAAAGAGTTTACCTTGTAAATTCTCGCGCCGCCGAAATCTCATCTGAGATATCAACCACTGACACTAAGAAAGAATCTCGCTCGCGAGATTCTCCGCCTGCGGCGGGTCGCAATAAGCGACCTCTTCCTATCCGCCGCAGTGCGATCCTCGCGGAGCATTTTTATGTCATAGGAAGCACTTTCCTATGACATAAAAATGACCCTGCGATTCCACCTAGAACCACAGGGTCATTTCCCAAGCACCTGCTTATTTACTCTCCCACAAATACCATCTGCATAACACCTCTTTTCTGGCGTTCACTAAGTGGTGTCAGCACACCGCTCGCCAATGCCGCATCCAGCACCAGTACTTTGTTAATATCTGCCCGGCTAAAGCATTCCAGCAGTCCATGCATCCGCTTCGGGTAATATTTCTTCATCAGTTCCAGCTTGTCCGCACTCTTCTTTGCAATCAGCTGTTTTAAGCTCTCCGGCAGCTTCGGATAGGCTCGCGTCACCGGATTGTCCCACGCATTCACACTACCGTCCTCACATTTTTTCACTTGGACGGTCACAACATTGACCTCATCCTGACCATCGTTATTATAAATAAAACCACGGTCATAAAGTCTTGCGTACTTCTCAACTACTGCCTCTGTCTTCGGCAGCTTGTCCGCCAGATACAGAGCAAAATAATCATAATCCTCATTGCGGTTGTCCTGCCAGCCAAACACACGCGAATCAAAGTCCGTTGAAAGCGACCACGAAGCCAACGGTCCGATGTTCGAATACCTCCCCATATCACCGCAGGCACAATAATGTGGATTGATGGTCTTTTCCATTTCCTCCGTGTATACATCTGCCATCGCCACATAATCTCCGCCATCTTTGCGTTTGATTCGATAAGATTCGATGTTCGCTTTTTCTCCCTTGCACTCTGCACTGATATGCGTGAGTGCATTCGGAATCAACGACCAGAGCAGATAATTGTAATCGCCCTCCGGTACTGTAATACCAAAACGCTCAAAGTCACAAAATTGCTCCTTTAACAATGGTATATACTGCTCATTGACTGCCTTTGCAATTTCCAAATCCATCTGACCGCACTGCTTTTGTACCTCCATTGGCACATCTGTAACAAATACCGTCGTCAGATACTTGCCGCCCGGCAGCTTTTCAAGGAATCCGTATTCCTCCAAAAAATCTACTTCATCCTCGACATAGACCGGTGTCATACCAAGCATATCAGCTATCTCCTCCACCGTCTTTGCTTCAAAATAAGTTGCATAAACAATATTCTGGCGCAATCTGCTGTTTAGAAAATCCGCAGTGCTTCCCATATCTCCTGCACTACCATTGTGACTCAAATTTCTAAAACAAATCGGTTCAATTCCCTGATTCTGATTTCTCATCTTCTTCATTCCTTCCTTAATTGACTTCTTTGCATCCGACAGATGCCATTTTATCGTACCAGAAGGAATCCCTAGTTCTTCCGAAATCTGCGCTATTTTTTTGTTGTGATAATAATGCTCCAGTATAATTTTCCGATGCAATCTGCCAAGCCATGCAAGCTCCCGGCGCAGCAGCATAAGTTCTTCTTTTTTCACGGTCTGCTGCTCAATATCGGTATCATCGCCAAGCTCCAGCACGTCAATATCTGCCGCCCCGTGACGTTTTCGCTCCTTTACATACCTTGCATATACATTGGAGGCTATCTTGTACATATAGCCCTCCCAGTTGCAGATGTGCTCCGCACTTCGCAGGGTTATGTATGCCTCACATACGATTCTCGCCGCCAACTCCTCTGCTTCGTCCACACTTGCCGTCTTTGCCAATGCAAAACCAAAAAATCTTTTCTGAAACCTACTTATCATCTCATCTGCAAATTTCTTATCCATCGGACTCCTCCATTTTGAAAGCTTTCACTTATATAGTGGTAAACCGTCAAAAAAGGTTGGAAAAAAATCAAACAAGTATTTATCTTATTTCTTTTCTACGCTTATAATCCTTCTCAATTTCTCCCTTCCAGGCATCACTCATTCTGGCATTGGTTCGAAATTCACAGACCGCCTCACTCAAAACCTTATAATTCAGGCGTGTACCCTCGCTGTCGCAATGATAATTGGTCGCACGCTCCGGTCGAATTCCAACCCTGCCCGCTACCGAAATCGCGTCAATATTGGCTCCAAGGAACAAAAACTCCCAGCCATACTTCTCCTGCTGCCACTCCACCATCTGTTTTACCTTATCATAGGTATAATGCTGACTCGCATTCTCCTGTCCATCCGTCGTAATAATAAAAACAGTCTTTTCCGGGCGATCCTCTTCGCGCGCATACTTATGTACATTACCAATGTGGTGAATGGCTCCGCCAAGTGCATCTAAAAGTGCAGTACAGCCGCGGACAAAATAATCCTCCTCCGTCAATGACTTCATGCGTTCTATCGGCACTCTGTCATGCAATACCTGCTGTGTATCATCAAATAATACCGTAGAAATGACGGCTTCTCCTTCGACCTTCTTCTGTTTTTCTACCATCGCATTATAGCCGCCGATGGTATCTGCCTCTAAGCCGCTCATGGAACCGCTCCGATCCAAAATAAATACAACCTCTGTCAATCCCTTTTTCATATTATCCTCCGTTCCGAGAAGTCTTTCGTTCTCTGTGTGTTTTGTTTACACTCAAAGGATAACTCATTTTCTAAGGGATATGGTCGCCTGTAAAGCGACACTTTATAACCACGCTTCATCACAAGGGCCTGCTTTCGCTCTATGCCCCCAGCACCGACTGCTCATGTTCAAACAATGCCAGATTGATGGTATCAATATCATAAATTCCTTGTAAAATAAAATATTCTACAATCAAATCAAATTTACTGCTCGGCGAAAAGGCAAGCTCTGCCCTAGCCAGCAAATCCTTCGTTTCGTCCATATTAAGACGCAAAGCAATTGCCAATGCTACCGCCGTACTTTTTTTCGGATGATAATTTTCATTACAGCGAATTTTCGAAAACAGCTTCCGATCCAGATTGGCACGCTTGTACACCTCTGCATCCGTCATTCCCCGCTCATCTATCATACGGAACAATCGCTTTTGAAAGCTTTCTCCCACCTGCGCTACCACATCCGCAAGGCTGCGACCAACCGGCTTTGCGGAACAAAGAGGTACTCCCACGTTCTCATGGCATTCTTCAAACCTCTCCATTCCCCAGATTCTTTCCGGCATTTTCTGCGCTGCATTTATCCGATCTACTGCATCCGGTTCTGCTTCCTTGCTCTTTGACTCAAACAATCTGCGCCGGATACGCTCTCCAAACCGTTCGGTACGGTATTCTTCCTTATGCTTCTCCTCCACATAATGCTCGTCTATATACGCAGTAACCTCAGAAAACAGCTTGCCCGAAAGTTCAAAGGCTTCTCTATCAAATACCACCAGATATACCTGCATATCCGTGGTATCCAAAAAGCGTCGAATGGTTTGCGTTGCCACCTGCAGCGCCTCTGCCTTCGGATAACCGTAAACTCCTGCTGCAATCAACGGAAACGCAACACTCTCGCAGCCATGCTCTGCCGCCAGCTGCAACGAGTTCTCATAACAGGAGGTCAGCAGCTCTCGTTCCCTGTGTGTACCATCCCGATACACCGGTCCGACGGTATGGATAATATACTTTGCAGAAAGCGCAAATGCCGGTGTCAGCGCTGCGGCTCCCGGCGCAATCTCTCCTATCTGCCGACGTGCCGCCGACAGCTGTTCCATCCCGGCTGCCTGATACACTGCCATATCGGTTCCTCCTGCGCATATCGGATTCGGATTCGCCGTATTTACAATCGCATCCACACACATTCTGGTCAAATCATTTCTTACAATCTGAAGCGGCATCTAATCTTCTCCCTTCTGCCATCAAGCTCTCTAAGCAAACGCTGAATCAATCAGTGCTTCTCTAGCGTACTATCGTTCCCCCGCCAAACACATACTCGCCGTCATACAGCACCAAAGCTTGTCCCGGCGTTACTGCCCGCTGTTCCTCATAAAAGACACAACGCACGCCTCCGTCTGCTTCATGATACAACCTTGCCGGAGCCCCCTTGTGATTGTAACGGATTTTTGCCAGAACCTCTCTGCCGTCCTCAAAATCTGCTTCGCTCATGTAGTTCATCCTTGCTGCTAACACCGTATCTTTAAAAATCTCTCTGCCATAGCCCAGCACGACCTCATTCGTTTCCGGCCGAATTTCCAGCACAAACGCAGGCTCCTTTAACGACAGCCCTAAGCCCTTACGTTGTCCGACGGTATAATGAATAATTCCCTTGTGTCTGCCCATCACGTTTCCGGCACGGTCCACAAAATTGCCCGGCACATCCGGTGTTCCGGTATAGTCTGCAATAAATCCGGCATAATCCTTATCCGGTACGAAGCAGATTTCCTGACTGTCCGGCTTACTTGCCACCGGAAGCCCTGCCCGCTTTGCAATCTCTCTGATTTCTTCCTTCGGATATGCACCTACCGGCATCAGGGTTCGGCGTAACTGCTCCTGCGTCAGATTGTACAATGCGTAGGTCTGATCCTTTGTCGCCGTAACTGAATTTCGTATCGCATATCTGCCGTTTGCAAGCGCTTCAATCCGCGCATAATGCCCGGTCGCAATATAATCTGCTCCTATCGCCATACTCCGGTTTAACAATGCTTCCCATTTCACATAACGATTGCAGGCAATACACGGATTTGGCGTCCTGCCTGCGGCGTATTCCTGCACAAAATACTGAATGACATGTTTCTCAAATTCCTTGCGAAAATTCATCACATAATACGGAATATTTAGCTCCATTGCTACTCGCTTCGCATCCTCTACTGCCTGTAAGCCGCAGCAGCCACCCTCCTGCTCGATTTCCTGCGTCGTCTGCTCCTGCCAGATTTGCATTGTCACGCCAATTACATCGTATCCTGCTTCCTTCAACAAATAGGCTGCCACGGAGGAATCCACACCTCCGGACATACCTACCACTACTGTTTTGCTCATTATCTCATCCTCTCTGTACCGTCAAGCCTCCGGCTTTTGCAATTACAAGCTCTATTCCTGGAAGAATGGCGACATCTCCCGCAGCTTGCGCACAAGCTCTGCCACCTTCTCTATTGTCACATCAATCTCTTCCTTGGTCGTATCCTGCCCTAAGGTAAATCGAATTGAACCATTCGCTACCTCCTCCGGCAACCCCAGCGCCATCAGCACATGCGATGGGTCCAGTGAGCCTGCCGTACAGGCTGAACCGCTCGAAGCACAGATTCCCTGCATATCCAACATAATCAGCAAGGATTCTCCTTCAATAAACTGGAAGCTGAAATTCACATTGTTCGGCAGCCGCTTCATCCTGCTTCCATTGACTCTGGCATATGGTACCCGGGTCAGCACCTCATTCATAAAATAGTCTCGCAGCTCCTGCTCCTTTGCAGTACGCTCCTGCATGGCAGCCATTGCTTCCTTCACCGCCTGACCAAAGCCTACAATCCCCGGCACATTTTCTGTTCCTGCTCTTCTGCCGCGCTCCTGGCCGCCGCCATGTATCAGGGATGGCAGACGAATTCCGTTCTTTACATAGAGAAAACCAATCCCCTTCGGACCATTCAGCTTATGCGCACTTGCGGACAATAAATCAATCTGCATCCGCTTCACATCCAGAGGAATGTGTCCAAATGCCTGTACCGCGTCGGTATGAAAATAGATACCCTGTGCTTTGGCAATTGCACCGATTTCCTCAATCGGCTGAAGAGTACCGATTTCATTGTTGGCTGCCATAATCGAAATCAAAATCGTATCCGGCCGTATCGCCCTTTTTAGCTCCTCAAGCTTCACAATGCCCTGCTCATCCACACCCACATACGTTATCTCATACCCCTGCTTCTCCAGCCACTTACAGGTATGAAGTATCGCATGATGCTCGATTTTGCTCGTAATGATATGCCTGCCCTTATCCTTATATTCCTCTGCGATTTTGCACAACGCCCAGTTGTCCGCTTCCGAACCGCCCGAGGTAAAATAAATTTCCGAAGGCTCACAGGAAAGCGCCCTTGCGATTTCCTCTCTTGCCTCTACCAAAACCTTTTTGTTCTGCATGGAAAACTCATAAATACTGGACGGATTTCCATACTTTTCTTTCAAATACGGCAGCATAGCCTCCAGCACACCATCGCTCATTCTGGTTGTTGCTGCATTATCCAGATATATCATCTTCCATGCCCTCCCCGCAATACTCTTTTTCGCTTTTTCATTCCTATTTATTGTATGCAAATATCTGCTGAAACTTTCTTATTCCGGTCTTTAAAACCGTAGAATAAATCAACTCGATAAAATTATACAACATTGTTTTTTGTCTTTCAAGCTGTTACCATGGAATCAATCGCTCTTCCGGAAAGCTGACAATTACTACTATGGAGGTATTAATTATGAAAAAATGCAAAACCAAGCATCTGATTTTGTCATTCCTTACCATTACTGCTCTGCTTTCATGCACAGCTTGTGACAACACTTCGGATACCGATAACGCTCTGACTCCGGCTCCGTCCGGTGCCGACAGCTCTTCTGCTGCCTCCGGCAATGCAGATCAGGAAACGACTTCTTCCGATACGGTCACACCAACGGTAACCGAAATACCTGCCAGCATTACACCGGAAGGAGAACTTTCTATGAATTCAGAATCTGATATCAAACGTCTGGCAGCCTGCTTCGATGGATTAGCACTGTCCGAAACCTTAAAAGACCCTTATTATACCAATCCCGTCATGACCCAGCGCTTCGGTGCTGACCCATACGCACTGGTCTATGACGGCAGAGTATATCTATATATGACCGGTGATGTCCCGGAATACAATTCTGATGGTACCGTAAAAGACAACAGCTACGGCAAGATTAATACCATCTGCGTCCTTTCCTCTGCCGACCTCGTCAACTGGACCGACCACGGTACCATCTATGCAGCCGGTCGCGAAGGCTCCGCTACCTGGGCAAACAATTCCTGGGCTCCGGCAGCAGCCTGCAAGGAAATCGACGGAAAAATGAAATTCTTCCTGTACTTTGCCAACAGCGCCGGCGGTATCGGTGTATTGACTGCCGACAGCCCGACCGGACCATTTGTTGACCCAATCAAAAAAGCACTGATTTCCCGCAGTACTCCAACCTGTGACACCGTAACCTGGCTCTTTGACCCGGCGGTTCTGATTGACGATGACGGTCGTGCTTACCTGTACTTTGGCGGTGGCATTCCGGACGGAGCGCAGGCAAATCCAAAAACAGCCCGCGTCGTGGAGCTTGGTGCCGATATGATTAGTCTTGCCGGAGATCCGGTTGTGATTGAGCCACCGTATCTGTTTGAGGATTCCGGCATTAATAAAATCGGCGATACTTATTATTATTCATACTGCACCAACTGGCAGGTAGATTCAGAAGGTGCTGCCGCCTACGGTATCGGAAATGCTCATGTCGCATATATGACCAGTGATAGTCCGATGGGACCATTTACCTTTCAGGGTTCTATTCTAAAAAATCCCGGGCAGTTCTTTGGCTGTTACGGCAACAATCATCACTGCATTTTTGAATTTCAAGACAAATACTACATTGCTTATCATACACAAATATTAGAAAAGCCTATGGGAATTTCCGGCGGCTATCGCTCTACACACATTGACGAGGTTACAATAAACCCGGACGGAAGCATTGCCGCCATTACCGCAACCAAAATCGGTCCGGATGCCCTTACCACCCTCAATCCTTTTGAGAAAATCGAAGCGGAAACCATGCATACCATGGGCGGTATCAATACAACCCAGTACGGAATGCAGAGCACCTATTACGGCTCTGGCAATATGGTTCTGTGTGACATCGAATCCGGCGATTGGACAATGCTCTCGAATGTGGATTTTGGTACCAAAGCAACCTCCTTTACCGCCAGCGTTCATGCGGACCCGGATGCTTATGGTATTATCCGCATCAGCTTGGACAATACCTTTGGCGAGGTGGTCGGCTATTTGGAAGTCACACCGGACGGTACAAAAGAGTATCGCGAGCTGACCTGCGACCTGCTTACCGAGGTCTCCGGCACTCACGAGCTGTACTTTACCTACTACGGTACCGATTACACCATTGATTACTGGTATTTCCGGTAATCTTACGAAAGGAGCTATCGCATGGCTTACAATCCGATTTTGAAGCTGGATTATCCTGACCTTGATGTCATTCGCGTCGAGGACACCTACTACATGATTAGTACTACCATGTACTTCATACCGGGCGGCGTTATCCTTCGCTCCTACGACCTGATTCACTGGGAAATTGCCACCTATGTATATGATGTTTTGGAGGATACCCCGGCTGCCCGACTGGAAAATGGCAAAAACATTTACGGACAGGGAATGTGGGCTGCCTCCCTGCGTTATCACAAGGGAACCTTTTACGTCTGCTTTGTTGCCAATGATACCGGCAAGACCTATCTCTTTCACTCGAAACACATTACCGGTCCATGGCATAAGCAATCCATAAGCGGCTTTTATCATGACTGCTCCCTGTTATTTGACGAGGACGACCGCGTATATATTGCCTACGGCAACACTGATATTCGTCTGACCGAGCTGCTGCCGGATTTGAGCGGTCCAAAACCGGGCGGGCTTGACCGAATTCTGCTATCCGATAATCGCAAGCAGGTTGGGCTTGGCTACGAGGGAGCCCATCTTTATAAAATCCACGGAAAATACTATTTGTTTTTGATTCACTGGCCAAATCACGGCACCTGCCGCCGCACCGAAGCCTGCTTTGTCTCCACTTCTTTGGAGGGTACCTTTGTCGGCAGGGATATCTTAGATGATGATATGGGCTACCGCAATGCAGGTGTAGCTCAAGGCGGTATCGTAGACACTCCGGACGGCAGCTGGTATGCCATGCTTTTTCAGGATGCCGGTGCGCTCGGGCGCATTCCGGTACTGGTTCCGCTCAGATGGGAGGACGATTTTCCGGTGCTTGGCAACCATGGAAAGGTGCCGAAAAAATTGAAAACAAACAGCACACGACCAAATTACCGCTATGCTCCGCTTTATGCAAGTGACGATTTTTCTTATACTCCGGACGAAACCGGACAGCTCCGGCTCAATCCGGTCTGGCAGTGGAATCATATTCCGAATGCAGCCCTTTGGAGTGTTCGCGACCGGCATTTTATCATTACGACAGGAAAGCTTTGCTCCAATCTGACCGAAGCCGTTAATACTCTGACACAGCGTCTGGTCGCTCCGGAAAGCACAGTTACCGTTACTTTGGACGGCAGCGGACTAAACGATGGCGATTTTGCCGGACTTGCTGCCTTGCAGGGCTGTTACGGACTGATTGCATTAACCCGTAGCAACGGACAATATTTTCTTGTAACACTGGAAAAAAATCCGCAGACCTCCGGTCCCTTTGCCGCCAAAGACGAATGCTACGATGCCGTCGAAACCGGACGTATTCCGGTTTCTGATGCTACAGTTACAATCCGCTTGAATGCCCGCTTTACCGCAGATACCGATACGGTAAGCTTTTCCTATCAGGCAGCAGATGGAAGCTATCTTTTGTTGGGAACCGAACATCGTCTTTATTTTAAGCTGGACCACTTTACCGGTTGCCGCGCTGCCCTATTTGCCTACTCTACACAACAGGTCGGCGGCTCCGCTTCCTTTTCGCATTTTCGCTTTGAAGTAAAATGATTGAAAGCTTTTTCCTGCCCTCGCATATAGTATTAGAAATACTATCGTGTGAGGGCAGCTATGCATAATCCTCTCTTTAGCGGAACCATTCTCTTGACAGTCGCCGGCTTGATTACCCGCTTCATCGGCTTTTTTTATCGTATCTTTTTATCTAACGCACTCGGAGCCAGACTCCTGGGCATTTATCAGCTCATTTTCCCGGTCTATGGCATTTGCTACACCCTGTTTGCCTCCGGTCTGCAAACAGCCATCTCCAAAAAGGTCGCAGAATACCACAATTCCTCTGAACCCGGTCAATGCATTCGCTATTTAAAAAACGGCATTCTGCTCTCAGTTTCCATTGCCCTGTCACTTGGTGCTGCCCTCTACTGCTTCAGTGACCGAATCGCAATTTCCTTTTTGAACGAAGCCGAATGTACCGATAGTCTGCGCGTACTTGCCCTCGCTTTTCCCTTTTGCGGTGTTACCGCCTGCATCAACGGCTACTGCTACGGTATCCGCAAATCCTTTCTGCCGGCAAGCAGTCAGCTGACAGAACAAATCGTAAGAGTATTGGTCTTATACCTGATTGCAGGTATTGCTCCGGTTTCCTGTGAGCTTGCTATCTTAGCTTTAGTCGCAGGCGAAATTGCTTCCTGTTTGTACAGTATCTTTGGCGTTTCTCTCATCCGCCAAAGGCTTCCGAGACTCACATCCCATCGTTTTCCGGAATCTCATATCTTACATGCTCTGCTAAGCTTTAGCGCACCCTTGACCGCCAACCGTCTTTTTATCAGTCTCTTACATAGCTTTGAATCCTTCCTCATTCCGCTCACTCTGCAAAAATACGGAATGGAGCATGACGAAGCACTGCGCATTTTCGGTATTATCAGCGGTATGACCATGTCCTTTCTGATGTTTCCCGGAACTCTGACCAACTCCTTATCCGTCCTGCTGCTTCCCGCCGTTTCTGAGGCACAGGCGGCCGGTCAGCAAAAACGACTGGAAAAATCCATCGCTGTTTCCATTAAATACAGTATCCTGCTCGGTATTTTCTCCGGCTTCTACTTTTTCTACTTCGGACCGACGCTTGGTACCAGCGTATTCGGAGAAGTCCTCGCCGGAACTTATCTTGCCTGCCTGTCCTTTCTTTGTCCGTTTTTGTATCTTGCTACCACACTTTCCAGCATTTTAAACGGCTTTAGTCAGATGAATCTGACCTTTCTCTCCTCCGTTCTCGGTCTATCCCTGCGGCTTGTGCTGTTCGCTGTGTTGATTCCGCGGCATTCCGTTTACGGATATTTTATCAGCCTCCTAATCAGCCAGCTCTTTCTGACCTTTTTTGACTGCTTTCTGGTGCGTCGTTTTGCCCGTTTTCCGTTTTCGGCAACCGACTGTATCGTAAAGCCTGCACTGATTATGCTTGGCTGTACTACCTTTTTTCACTCGATTTACCGTTTCCTGCTTCCGCTAACCTCCCTGCCGGCACTTCTGCTCCTTGCAATCGTCAGCATTGCACTGGCGCTCACTGCACTGGTACTTTTCTTTATTACCGGTGTCTGCAAACGCGATGAACTTCCTTAAAAGCTCCTTAAAGCTTTCTTAAACATCCGAAATTCGTTGACAACGCTTTTCAAAAATAGTATACTTTTCTTATTGTCGAAGAATGTATGATTATATTCAAATTAAGGGAGTAATGTTTTATGATAGGGTTTTATGATTACACTGTGATTCTCACCTATATCGGATTGGCATCCTCTGTGTTTGGTATGACTCAGGTATTTTCCGGTCATTACCGCACTGCACTTTTGTGTCTGATTATTTCCGGTGCCTGCGATATGTTTGATGGCAAGATTGCTCGTACCAAAAAGAACCGTACCCGTCAGGAAAAGAATTTCGGAATCCAGATTGATTCTCTCTGTGACTTGATTTGCTTCGGTATGTTTCCTGCCACCATCGGTTTTTCCATGACCTTTGGCAAGCCGGGACATCAGATTCTTGGTACCATTGCAGCGATTCTTTTTGTACTGGGTGCCGTGATTCGTCTGGGTTACTTCAACGTTATGGAGCAGGAGCGTCAGGAACAGACCGAAGAATGCCGCAAATACTATCAGGGACTTCCGGTTACCTCGGTAGCCTTACTGCTTCCGCTGGTGTATATCGTATGCGTTTATTTTGACGCATTACCGTTAGCCTCGTCCTATTCCATTGCAATGATTATCATCGCCTTGCTTTTTGTACTGGATATCCGTGTCAGAAAACCGGGCAATCTCGGTGTATTTCTGATGTCTGTTATCGGCTTGCTCGTATTGGCAGGCGTATTGATGTTTTGTGAATAACAGCTGACTTATGAATGGAGGATTATCATGGATTACAAAGACCGTTCCGGTAACCTGACCAAACAGGATACCTCACAGGATAAGTTTCTTGATTTTGTATACTCCAATCTTCCGGGGCGTGCGTTGATGCGTGTTCTTTCTATGCCTTGGATTTCTAAAGTGGCAGGCAGGTTATTAAGTACCTGGCCTTCCACTTTTTTCATCGACCCGTTTGTGAAAAAAAATCACATCCGTATGAGCGATTATGAACCAAAAAGATATCGTTCCTACAACGAATTTTTCACTCGTAAAATTCGTCCTAAGCGACGTCCGATTGACACCACTCCGGAGCATCTGATTGCCCCATGTGACGGAAAGGTAACGGTATACCCGATTGATTTAAAAACCAAAATTAAAATCAAGCATTCAACCTATACCATTGCTTCCATGCTGCAGGATGAAGCACTTGCCGCACAGTATACCGGCGGTTATTGTGTCGTCCTTCGCCTGACCGTGGATAATTATCACCGCTACTGCTATGTGGATGATGCGGACAAAGGACGAAATCATTTTATCAAGGGCGCACTTCATACGGTTAATCCTGCCGTTTTGGAGCATATTAAGATTTATAAAGAAAATTCCCGCTCCTACTGCGTACTGGACACCTCCCATTTCGGCAAGGTCATCCAGATGGAGGTCGGCGCACTGATGGTAGGTAAAATCAATAATTACCATCGCAAGGCAAAGGTATCTCGCGGTCAGGAAAAGGGACGCTTCGAATTCGGCGGCTCTACGGTCGTTCTGCTGTTACAACGCGATCAGGTGGCTATTGACGACGATATTTTGCAGAATTCTGCACAAAATATCGAAACGTTGGTATCCATGGGAGAGCGTATCGGAAAGGCTATGTTTTTATGAAAACAATAAAGGAACATATTAAAAATGGCACCTTTGCACCGTTCTATCTGCTGTATGGCAGTGAATCCTATCTCAAGCGCTTCTACCGCAACAGGTTAAAGACTGCGATTATGGGCGACGGTGATGAAATGAATTATGCTTATTTCGAAGGAAAAGGCATCGATGAGCTGGAGGTATTGCGTCTCGCTGATACGATGCCCTTTTTTGCTGAGCATCGCTTACTCCTGATTGAAAACAGCGGCTGGTTCAAAAATCAAAGTCGAATGGCAGATGAACTCAAGGCGCTTCCGGATACCACAATTCTGCTCTTTGTAGAAAACGAAGTGGACAAGCGCAACCGATTGTACAAGGCCGTAAAGGAGCTTGGCTATGTCTGCGAGCTGAGCGGTATGGAGGAACGTGACCTAAAGCTTTGGGTTGCCTCACTGCTCAAGCAAAACGAAAAACGTATTACCGATGGTACAATGACCTACTTTTTGGACAAGGTTGGTGCCGATATGGACAATCTTTCCACCGAAATCGAAAAGCTGGTTAGCTATGTGGGCGAACGGGACATTATTACCGCAGACGATATTGATGCTATCTGTACCGAACAGATTACCGGAAAGATTTTTCAAATGGTTGATTTTGTTGCCTCCGGCAACGCTCAAAAAGCACTTCACCTTTATCATGACCTGTTGGTGCTGCGCGAAAAGCCAATGACTATTTTGTATCTGCTGCTTCGACAATTCAATCTGCTGATGCAGATTAAGCAGATGAATGCAAATCATCTTCCGGCTGCTACCATTGCCAAAAATGCGGGTGTGCCGCCTTTTGCAGTAAACAAATATTTATCTCAGGCAAAGGCTTTTTCCATGGAAAAACTGCTTTCTGCCGTAACTTATGGCGTATCTACCGAAGAACAGGTCAAAAGTGGCAAAATAAATGAGCAAATTGCTGTTGAAATAATGGTTGTCAAATTCGCAACTTTGTAGTATAATAGAAAAAGTGAGGTCACGATAACTCGAAACTTCACTTTCATCTTTGGAGATGTACCCAAGAGGCTGAAGGGTCCGCACTCGAAATGCGGTAGGTCGGAAACGGCGCAAGGGTTCAAATCCCTTCATCTCCGCTCAAAGCACCATAGCTTAGCTATGGTGCTTTTGTTTTGCCGACTCTTTTTTCCATGCACATGGTACTTTTATTCTCCCTTAGTTCGTTCTACTCTTGTCCTACCTTTCTTTTCTTCTATCGTGACAGCACCGCTTTCCCAAGTAATCAAAACTTCTGCCCCTACTGCCTCCAATCGCTCCAGCGTTTCGCTATGCGGATGTCCGTATCGGTTCTCTGCTCCACAGGATACAATCGCAAGCTCTGGTTCTGCCCAGTTCAAAAAAAGCTCTCCGCTGGAATAACGCGAGCCATGATGTGCCACCTTTAAAATACAAGGCTTCTCCGACTCCAAAAGCTTCTCCCGTCCTCCTTCCGCTTCCAATGCGGTAAGCCATGCAACCAATTTATTTTCTCCGGCTTCATCCACATCTCCGGTAAAAAGATACTGATTCCGCTTTGTTTTTACAAGCAAGACCGCAGAATTTTCGTTTGTACCGGACGTTTCCTGCTCCCGCTCCGGTGCCAGACAATAGATGTCAAGCTCTCCAAGCTCTAACCGCTCTCCTCTCGCCTGATACCATACCTCAACCCCTGCCTGCTTTGCCAGTGCTACCAGCTCCTGATATTTTTCCTCCTGCGTTCCCGCTGCCGGCATTACAAGCCGCTCAATAACTACCTCCTGCTTCCCCTCTGCCTGTAGCAAAAGCAATTCCTCCAACATACAAAAATGATCCTGGTCTGCATGACTCAAAAATACATACTCTACTCTCGTATCCCCATAATATTTCAGGAACGGTATCAATATCCGCTCACTTCCATTCTTCACTGAGCCGCCGGCATCCACAAGCATCGTAAGCTCTCCTGTCTGCAACACCGCACAATCCCCCTGCTCCACCGCCAGATAACTGACCCGCAGCGTATCACCTCGTCCCGGAAGCAGGAAAACCAAAAACACACCCAGAAACCATAACACCCTTTTTTTCTGCCATTTGCGCCCAAGCAGAAAAAACACAAGTACCAACAAATAATACACTACGATTTCTCCGGCAGACGGCCGCCCGTAACAAAACATTGGATTCGGAAGTTGTTCATTGAATTTGCAGACCCACTCATAGAAGTTTAGAAGATAATATGCTCCTCCCGCCAAAAATTGCGCCGCTTTGATACAGCCAAGCCCAATGGTACCAATCGCCACTGCCAAGCCGAGCAAAAGACTCATAAACGGCAACAGGAGTAAATTGAATAAAATAGAATAAACCGAAAGCTCATAATAAAACCAAAGCATAACCGGTATCAGCACCAGCTGTACTGAAATACTGACTCCGATGACTTCCAGATGACAATTCTTAAAATATTCCGCAAACAGTAAAATTCCAATTACTGCCCCAAACGAAAGCAGGAAGCCTGCCTGAAATAACTGCAGCGGCTCCTTCAGCAGGATTACAACCGCCGCCAGTGCCATAGCCGAGGGTGCATCATAGGTCTTACCCGGTATCCATGCCAAAAAAGATGCCAGAAGCATCATTGCCGCCCGCTGTACGGATACTCCGAAGCCCGTCAGGATTCCATAAAATAATACAATCAATACCCCTAACAGCAAGGATAGCTTTGCCCCAGCCCGAATGCGCTTCAACAGCCGATAGCCCCCCATCGCAATCAAGGAAAAATGTAAGCCGGACACCGCCAGAATATGTGAAATTCCGGTCTGCTGATACAATTCCTTTATATCACGATCCAACGTACTTTTCTCTGCCAAAAGCATTGCATTCAGTATTCCTGCTTCCTTCTTCGGCAACACCTCTTGAAATACCGCCTGCATTTTTTTCTTTAGCTGCTCCATCCCCCTCCTTATCACACCATAGGTATTCTCACCAACCCGCAGGCTTTCTGCCTGTAATTTCGCGCTCACTCCCTGTGCTCTCCAATAGCTCTCCTCATCGTATTGTCCCGGATTCGCCGGTGTGGTCAGTACCTGCAGCGTACCGGTCAGCCATATCCTACAGCCGGGTCTAACCTCCTGTGCGTCCTCTACATACACTACCAGCCCATACATCCCACGAATCTGTTTCTTCTCTGCCGTTTGTTCTCCCTCTGCTTCTTTCTCCTCCGCTTCGGGTGTATCCCATTGCTCTGCTGTTTTCTGCTCCGTTTCCTCCCCAAGCAGTTCCACGACTGCCTTTTCCAACACCAGCCGCTCATATCCGTCATACGGTATCCGCTCCGTAACTACACCACATACGGCTACCGACCTCTCCTCCTGTAGATATGCCTCCAGTTCCTCGGGCTTTTGTGCCTGCTGGTATCGAAGCATACCACCAAGAAAAAGCAGGGGCAAGCTCCACAAAAATCGTTCACGTTTTTGAAATTCCGGAAAAAAGAAAGAAAATCCAATCAGAATAAAAAGAAAAAGGATAACCGGAAGCAGCTGGAACCCAATCATATTGCTGCTTCCGGAACAGATTCCAAGAACAAATGCGGCAGCCATCCAAAGCAATGGCCTTTTTATCATCATTCTCCTCCGCAAAAGCTAATTTTTTGTTATTGTAACATCTAAGTTTCTCTCAAAAATCCCCGAAAACTCTAAGGTTTGATAGAGCTTTCTCGATTCTCCGTTAATTCGGAACTGTACCTTATTGACATTGGCAAGCTCCGCCAGCGAATTTACCACCGAATAGAGTACAATTGCCTCCTGCACATTCGCTCTGCCATTCAAAAATTTCTCGTTCCAATCAACATAGCAAATACCATCCTTGGTACTTACTTTATTTACCACAGCCGCCTCCGGCATGGTTGCAACCATTCCGACAGCCGCCTCTTCTTCATTCGGTCCGGCAATCAACTGCTCCAAAACCACCTGCTCCATGGAAAGGTCTGCATTATACCCGACATAGCGATGCGTTTCCATCAGCGCATCCCCCTCTGCGGTCGCAAAATACAATGTAATATAAGCATACTGGCTATAGCTGTTCTGTATACTGATACCATCAATAAAATCCGTCGCCTTCATCATGCCAACCGGCACTTCACCAGCCATATACGGCAAACCATTGATATGGAATTCTACATATTCCACACCCTCAATCTGGCAAAAGGTTTTCACAATCGCCGCCCGCACCAGAATCTCGGTAATTCCGGTCAGCGTACTGTATGCCGCATCCAAATTCAGAATCAGCTGGTCTGCTTCTCCGAATGAATAATCCAGTATTTTGACCGCCTCCGGATGCAAGCGCTGATATTCTCTATTTTCCGGCTCGATTTGCAGCGCATCCACATATTCCTTCACCAGCGCCTCTTTAAAATCTGCCTTTGGCTCATAGCCCTCGCTTACAAGCTGCGATTCTCCACTGTCGAGATAATAAAGTCTTCCGGAGGTCGTGATTTCTTCCGGCTCCTTATTGCAGCCGGTCAGACATACCAGCAGCCCCAGCAAAAAAATCAGTTTCTGTATCTTTTTCATTACCAATTTCACACTCCTGTACCGACCTATGCAATATAAGTAAGAGGGATGCGTACCGTAAAGGTGGTACCCTCATTTTCCCTGCTGTAAACCCGAATTGCTCCTTTATGCCGCAGCACGACACTCTTCGCAATTGCCAGTCCCAGACCGGTTCCGCCGCTCTGTCTGGAGCGAGCCTTATCGACCCGGTAAAAACGGTCAAAAATATAAGCCTGTGCTGCTTCCGGAATGCCAATTCCCGAATCCGCTACCGTAACATAAAAAAACTTATGGTCTGCATTTAA
>JAFTQM010000006.1 GCA_017462755.1 Lachnospiraceae bacterium
CGTCTCTTTGTCCCATTCGATCACATCCTCTCATATATGCCAACCGTCATAAAACGGTATGTATCCCGCTATCCTCTAACTCCCTTAGATATAAGGAACAAAGAGTTTGCAAAGCAAACTCTCGCGCTGACGCGCGGTCACAAAGTGACATCTACTGCTCGCGCGTCATGCGCATCCACCCGAAGGGTTTTGTATGACAGGAAATAATCGCAAAGCGACTACTTTCCTGTCATACAAAAAGAGCCACATGAGCTTATCATCGAATATCACTCCCGACCAATCGGAAATGATTTCTTTTTACCTCATGTGGCTCTTCTTATTTTATCCACATAGGCACAACACAGAAAGCGCTTGCACCTATGAATTATCAAAGGATACAAGCGCTACCTATCGTCGTCCCTATTCAACTGAACCAGTTGACTGTTCTGATACATCGTAGCTGCCTCATTTCATTTTTTTATGAGTATAACACCGAATCTCAAAACTGTCAATTCAAAAAAATATTTATCAATCCAGATTATGACACAAACTAATCACCAGTACATCATCTACCGACGGATGCTTCACAAAATAGTTGGAGGTCTCCACCCTGCGATAGATACCATCATCTCCCAGCTGCTTTGTAATCAAGGATATTACTTTTTCCCCTCTTGCATACGCGGCCAGCTGATTCTCAATGCTAAATGTCGTCCGGAAGCGTTCCTGGTCCTCCGGATGCATTGTCATAGAACCACTCTGAATCAATTCTTCAAACACACCACTGCCTGCGCAGCTGGTCGCTGAAAAATTCTCATAAGTCATCATATAATAGCTGTTGCGTGTCAAATTCGAAAATATCACCAACGGATACCGCATAAAAATCGCATCAATCAAAAGCTGATGAGCACTGGAAACAGCCTGAATCTTTAAGATATCCTCAATCTCCGCATCCTGTGTTTCCTTCAAACACAGCTGCCAGAACTCCTGCTCCGGCATCGGCTTCGCAAACAAATACCCCTGAATCACCTTACAGCCACAGGTCCGCAAAAAACCAAGCTGCTCGCTGGTTTCCACACCCTCGGCTACCGTAACCAGCTTTAGGCGATGCGCAAAGGTAAGGATACTTTCCAGTACAATACGCTCCTTCTCATCCTCGCAATTTCTGCTCAAAAGCGCCCGGTCAAGCTTCAACTCATCAATCGAAATATCCTTTACCAGACTAAGAGAGGATAAACCACTTCCGAAATCATCAATCGATATACTAAAGCCTGCTTCGCGCACACTATTCGCAAAGCGTTCCACCTCATCCGTATTGTCGATAAACGTAGACTCTGTCAGCTCCACCTTGATTAAACGATGCGAAATACCATATCGATTGACCGTCTCACAGAGTAACTCCACAAAACCGCCCTCCAGAATATGACGTCTGGAAAAATTAACCGCAATCGGTACACTCGGAATCCGCTGCTCTCTCTGTCGCTTCAGCATATCGCATACCGCATCCAGCATATACCAGTCCAACTCCAAAATCGCATTGCTCTCTTCCAAAAAAGGAATATAATCTACCGGCAGTACCATCGTTCCATCCGCCTTAATCCAGCGTGTCAATGCCTCCGCACTAATGATTTTATTGGTAACGGCATCATACTGCGGCTGATAATATGGTCTGATTTCTTTTTTCTTATATGCTTCCTTTACCGCTAACAGCTTTTTCTCTTTCTCGTTTATATCCATACTCTGTTCTCCGATTTCTTATCTTCTGCTCATCCAAGGTTCCTGTATTATAGCATAACTCACGAAAAGAAAAAAGACAACCGATTTTTTAATTTTTGTGATTTTTTCTTTACAGCAGATGTGCTCTTAATTCCTCGCCACTCTGCGCACTCAAATATGCCGGTGCAATATCAAATACTGTCTTGCAGCCCTTCGCACCCTCACTTGCCAGACGATAAGCCGCTCTTGCGTATGCCACGATAACACTGGAAGTAAACTCCGGATTGGAATCTAACTTCAAGCTATACTCGATAATGTGCGTGTTTTCCTCATTCCAGCCGGTCTTACCGCAACGCAGTACAAAACCGCCGTGCGGGATGCCGCTGTGATTCTTTTTAAGCTCTTCCTCACTGATAAAATGTACGGTAGTATCGTAATCAGCAAAATAATTCGGCATATTCTTGATTTCTGCCTCTACCTTCGCTGCATCTGCGCCCTCTTCCAATACTACAAAACACTCACGAAGATGCTTTTCCCGTGTGGAAAGCTCCGGATTCTTGCCTGCACGCACTGCCTCCAGTGTAGCCTCTACCGGAATCGTGTACTGCTTTCCGTTCTTGACACCCTCTACACGGCGAATCGCATCCGAATGTCCCTGACTTACACCCTTTCCCCAAAAGGTATAGTCCTTACCATTTGGCAGAATTGCATTGGCATACATACGATTCAAGGAAAACATACCCGGATCCCAGCCGACGGAAATAATACCCACCTTGCCGGACTCCTGCGCTACTGCATCCACTGCTGCGAAATGCTCCGGAATTCTCGCATGCGTATCAAAGCTATCTACCACATTGAACAGCTTGGCATATTTTGGTGTCTGCTCCGGTAAATCGGTCGCACTGCCACCACATAAAATCAATACATCAATCTTGTCCTTCCAGCTTTCAATCTCATCTACATGGCAAACAGCCGCGCTCTGCGTCAAAATCGACACCTGCTCCGGCGCTCTTCTTGTAAACACTGCTGCCAACTCCATGTCCTGATTCTGGCGGATAGCACACTCTACTCCACGTCCCAGATTTCCATAGCCTAAAATACCAATTCGAATGCTCATATTGTTTTCCTCCTGTCATTTTGGCATCTCACCGTTTATTTCATTCTGTCACATCCAATATCTTACTGCAACAGGTGCGGTCATTTTTTCTACACCGTAAAATATAACAGTTACCACCGAAAATTTCAATGGGAAATGCAAAAAAAATTTCCTTTTTATGCAAAAAAATTTTCCTTTTTAATACAAGTCCGGAAGCGAATCCTTGGTCACGGCAAACGGGCTGTGATACATCTCCTTCAGCACCTCATGCGTAGTAAACTTCTCACTCATACAGAAATCATGTGACCAGGTCATATAGCTTACCCAACCAACCTTTTCCTCTACAATTGCTTTAGCAGAAGGCAGGGTACCGGTCTCTCCGATTAGTACCAGCTTTGGCTCCTTGGTTATCTGAATCAGTTCTTGGTACATTTTGCTCTTGCTGTCATGCTCATGCTCCGGCGGATACATATCTCTGGAAATAATATCTACCACATCATCTCCCGGATAACACTCCGGAAGCGGCGAATTCCACACCCAGATTAAATTATGGAGCTTATGTACATTCGTAAAACGTTCATACATCATGCGATACAGCTTTTTCAGCGGCTCTGCACCCTTTGCTCCCCACCAGAACCATGTTCCTTCTCCTTCATGAAACGGACGCCACAAAATCGGTATCTGCCGTTCACAAAATGGTCGAAGGATTCCTGCCATCACATCCAAATCTGCAAGAACTGCACTATGCTCTGGTGTTCCGTCGATTACTGCCTTGGATGCATCAAAATCCGTATTCACGGTAAAAAACGATTTCGAACGACCTCCTATCGGAGAAAACCAATGCCAGGTAAAGGTAAGCAAGCCTTTGCGTTCCGCCCATTCCCACGCTCTTTTCAGCGTACCGTAATTCTCCACCACTTCTGTCATACATTCCTCGTCCGTATCCAAATAATTGATATTCGGTGAATAGGACAATAATTCAAAGCCTAAAAGCGCAGGCTGCTTGCCGGTAACCTCCTCGATATAATGAAGCTCCTCCTGCGCCATTGTCTGTGTATGCTGCCCGGTAAGTATTTTATAATAGGTAATCTCTGCAAGATATTCCATTACCTTCTTCACACATTGCTGTGCATTTGGATTACATGGTATTTTATTCTTTTCACTCATTCAACCGTTCCTCCTACAAGCTTTTTACTTATTGTCTTGCTCATAAAACCACCGGTACAATGCCAACTCCTCCGGTGTATTCTTCGAAGATTGGAACACTACTTCTCCGACTCCGCTCTCAGCGCACAGCCCATGCTTTTGCAGCTGTCGTTTTAATTCCTGCGCCGTACCCACGCTTCCATCAAACATCGGCACTTCTCCCAGTATCTTTTGAATCTGCTGCTTTACAAATGGGTAGTGGGTACAGCCAAGCACCACACTGTCAATCTTCCCCACAAATGGTCGCAACAGCTTCTCCAGCATTTGCTGCAAATCCTCCGCTTCCAAATCTCCCCGTTCAATCCGATGCGCCAGCCCGGCACAATTGACCGGAATAAATTCTGCTTTTTCCTCCAGTGTCTTAGACAGCTGCTGATACTTTTCTAAATGGAGCGTGATTGGTGTCGCCATGACCAAAACCCGCGCATGCTCCTTTGCCGCAGCGGCGGGCTTAATTGCAGGCTCTACTCCAATAACCGGAAGCTTTGGATAAGCCGCACGCACTTTGGCTACTGCTACACTTGTCGCCGTATTGCAGGCAATTACAATTGCCTTGACCCTTTGCTCCACCAGATAGTGAACAATATTCATGACCAGCGCCAACACCTGCTCCGTTGTCTTTTCTCCATAAGGCGCATTTGCAGAATCCCCATAATAGAGAAATTTTTCGTTTGGCAGAATGTGCACCAGCTCTTTTAAGGTACTGATACCGCCCACTCCCGAATCAAATACTCCTATATAATCCTTATAATCCCCTGCCTGATTTATGTAGCTCATCCTTCCTCACCTCTGTATCAGTGATTTTTCAGCTTTGTCTGCACCCATGCCTCTACCTGTGCCGCCAGCTCCTCTGCTGTTTTTCCGCTCGTATCTAATGTTTCAAACGGCAAGTCATATACGGTATCATGCGTTCGGAAATATTCATTATAATCAACCGAACCCTGTATCCAGTTCTCGTCCGTAATTCCTCTGCCATTCCTCATTCTATCGCGAAGCTCTGCCTCTGTGCATACCAATGCCAGACAATATATATCACTGAAAAACCGACGATGATACACCTGATTGACTTTATCCAGATTGCCTGCCATCGTCCACAGAACCGGTTTACCGGACTGCATAATATTCTTTGACAATGCCTCCAGCTGCTCAACCTGAGCGCAATAATCCTCCTGTGTTTCATGCGGCATAAGATTATAAAACATATCCGCATCCAGTACCACAAAATCCACATTTCTTTTTAACATTGCCTGCCCGGTCGTCGTTTTCCCTACACCGCTGCAGCCGGTCAGAAGAAACAGCGGCAGCTTACGAAATTTCCAGCTTGCCTTACACTTCGGACAGATAATTTGATTACCCTTTACTTCTTTGTCCCAATCATAGTTTCCACAATTTTGACATATGCCTATCATATTTTTCCCTCTTCAAGAACGCTTCCAGCTGCAGCGCTCCTCTGCTGTTGTAAGCTTATACTTCATAATCCGAGCATACTCTGCTCTTGGTATATGGTCTGACCTTGCCATCCGCTACGGCTACATGCTCCGGGTGTACCGCGTACGCCTTTAAGGCAGCCTCGTCCGCAAAGCCGGAATCCAGCATCAAATCTGCATTGGAGCTTGCCAAGCCACAAATATTTACCTGAATCTCTAACAGTCCCGGAATCTTGCCCTGTAAGCCCTCCAGTCCTTCCTTAATACCTTCCTTTACCTGCTGCTTTTCCTCTGCACTCAATTCATCCTTCAACTGCCATAAAATCACATGCTTTACCATTTTTCATTCCTCCTGTTATCAATCATTTTCTACACAAACTTATTCTACAATCTCAATCTGACAGCCTGCCATCGCCTTCAACGCAGTCTCATGACTTTCCTTCGTCACACCCGCACAGCAGGAAGCATCTACCTGAATCGTTACATTCGGGATTGCCGCCTTGATGAGCATTGCATTGGAAATCACACAAATATCAGTACAAATACCTACCAGCTCTACCTTATCAATCGGTTCCTCTGCATGCATCCTTGCAATATCCTGCGCCAGTTGCATACAGCCAAAGGTTCCCTTCTTGTAGCACTTCGCTGCTTTTTCCTTGCACAGTGCTCCCAGCTCCGGTACCAGCTCCCAACCCTCTGTATCTTCAATACAATGCGGTACAGGCAGCTTTCTGCCCTCCTGCGTATCCATATAATCTGCCCCATGTGTGTCATAGGTAAAAATTATTTCACCCTCATATGCCGCTACTTTCTCTGCTACCTTCGGAATAATCGCAATCGCGTCCTCATTGCGCAGCGCACCATAAGTAAAATCGTTCTGCATATCTACAACAACCAGTACTTTTCTCATTCTCTTGTTCCCCCTTTATTTTATTACACTATGCTCTTAGTATACTGGAAGAATCCACTTTATGCAATGAAACAGTTTTAAAAAACAGAATAAAATTCAATTCTCTTTCGCACACTCTCCGACGATGCTACATTTCCTCCGGGCAAAGAATCCCCAACAGGCCGCATGCATCTGCCAAAACCTGCGACACCAAATCAACCAGCGCCAGCCGCGCCTGCTTCTCTTTTTCTTCTGCGCGCAGAATCGAGCAATCATGATAAAACTTATTAAATGCCATCGCCACAGAAATAAGATATCTCGCCACGACCGACGGTTCATACTTTTCTGCCGCCTTGTTCACGACATTTTCATAATCTGCCAGTGTTTTTACCAAGGCATAGCCGGAATCCTCGGTTAGCACCTGAAAATCCACCGCTTCCTTCGTAATCGCCTTTCCGCTTTTGCGCAAAATACTCTTTGCCCGCGCATAGGTATACTGTACATATGGTCCGGTCGCCCCCTCAAAGTTCAAGACCTCATCCCATGAAAACTCAACATTCTTAATCCGCTGATTGAACAAATCATGAAAAATTACCGCACCTATGCCTATTTTTTCCGCTACTGCTTCCTTGTCTGCCAAATCCGGATTTTTTTCCAAAATCGCAGTTTCCGCCCGCCGAATTGCTTCTTTCAAAATATCCTCTGCATAAATGATATTTCCGGCTCTTGTGGACAGCTTTTCACCTGCGAGACTTACCAAACCATACGGTATATGCACCAGATTTTTCGCCCAATCATATTCCATCAGCTCAACTGCCTTAAACACCTGCTTAAAATGTAATGTCTGCTCCAATCCGGTCACATACAAACATTTTTCAAATCCATAGGTCTGCTTCCGATACAGCACCGCTGCAATATCCCGCGAATGATAAATGGAACCACCGTCACTTTTCGTAATCAGACAAGGTGGCATATCATAGTCCTCCAGACAAACAACATTTGCTCCCTGGCTTTCTACCAACAACTGTTTTTCCTTCAATTCCTCTACCAATGCCGGTACCTTATCCCGATAGAAGCTCTCGCCGGTATACGAATCAAAGGACACTCCTAACATCCGGTACACCCGCTCATACTCTACCATACTGATTTCCTTAAACCAACTCCAAATCTCGATTGCCTCCGGGTCATTCTGTTCCATTTTTACAAACCATGCTCTTGCCTCATCTACAAGCTTCGGCTCTGCCTTCGCTTCTTCATTGAACTTTACATAAATCCGCAACAGCTCCTCGATTCCCTTGTCTTCCACCTGCTCCTTACTGCTCCACTTCTTATACGCCACAATCAGCTTGCCAAACTGTGTCCCCCAATCTCCCAAATGATTGATCCGTACAACATGATACCCCAGCTTCTGATGGATTTTGTACAATGAGTTTCCGATTACCGTTGTCCGCAGATGCCCTACATGAAAATTTTTCGCGATGTTCGGGGAGGAGTAATCCATACAAATAGTCTTTCCTGTACCATTTTTCTCTACTCCGTAATTCTCACTCCAAAGCTTGGCAAGGCAGCTTTTCACATATTCTGCCCGATTCAGATAAATGTTGCAATAACCGTTTACTGCTTCCACGCGCCGGATTCCAAGCTTCTCCCGTTCCTGTTCCAGCGCTGCTGCTAGCTCCTTGGCAATGAACTTCGGATTTTTGCGCAGCTTTTTTGCAAAGGAAAAGCAAGGCAGAGCAAAATCTCCCATTGCCTCCTCCGGCGGAACCTCTAACAAGCTCTCGATTTCCTCCCCGGAAACATTCTCAAACAGCTGTGCTACATAATGACATAATTTTGTTTTCATAATCTTCCTCCATATTTGCGTATTTTTTACGATTTCTTTTGAACGGATACCACTGAAACAGCCGATTTACCTTACGCATCCCCCCACGGAGGGTTTTGTATTAAAGGATAGTCGCGAAACTTGCCTTGAATACAAAAAAAGAACCGCAATAAATCGGCAAAATACCAATTTCATTACGGTTCTGCAGCTATAAATTTATTCCAACAGCACCGCACAGAAACAAGACGTACCTCTCTTGTAACCATGCGGAAAGTTCCGAGGCTACAAGAGCTTACGTCTTGCTCTGCGTCTTAAGCTGTTCGATAAATGTAAGGTCATAATGGTTATCCTTTCAAAAAATTTACTGTATTCTAGCACATCATCTGAGAAAATGCAAGAAGGAAATCAACAAATCTATCGTTGTATCTTTCAATTTTCCTTTCATAGTTAAAATCCTTTCTCAACTACTATAGCAACCCTTTCCCGCTTAATCATGTAAAAGCATACAAGACTTAATCTATTAATCCTTATTCAATAGCCACTCCGCAATATCATACACTTCGATTCCTTCGTATGTGTATTTCGGATGCTTGGTTCTTGCGATAATCATCTTGGGGTAGGCATCCTTTATTTGCAGCAACGGAGAATATTCTCTCTCAAAAGTTTCCGGATTAGATATATTATCGCTTACTTGAATATATATTTTCTCACTGCCACGCTGTGCAACGAAATCAATTTCTTTTTGATAAAGTTTTCCAACATAAACTTCGTATCCCCTGCGCAGAAGCTCTACACATACAATATTTTCATACACTCGCCCGTAATCCATATTTCGACTGCCCAATATTGCATAACGCATTCCTGTATCACACATATAGAACTTATCCGAAGTTTCTAAATATTTCTTGCCTCGTATGTCGTATCTCTTAATGTCATAAAATACAAATGCATTACATAAATACTTGATATATTTTCCTATCGTCACATGATTTGTCGGCACTTCATTAGCGGTTAAAATATCACTTACTCTATTCGGAGAAGTCAAATTACTTATATTATCCATCAGAAACTCACTCAACTGACGAAGTACCTGTGTATCTGGCAAATTATATTTTTGCACTAAATCTCTATTTACGATAGTCTCCTATCCTTCCTTTCTATAAGTAATTCTATCCAAATCTGTGTTGTATGCATATGAACCAGCCAATCCACCTTTACTAAAATATTCTTCTAACTATTTATCTTTATCATTC
>JAFTQM010000063.1 GCA_017462755.1 Lachnospiraceae bacterium
ACACTTCAGTTTGTCACAACGACAACTCACCTTCGTCTGTATAATTATATAATAAAAGACTCTAACAAAAGAAATTACCCAGTAAGCCAAATCACATACTTACTGGGTAGTCCACTGAGGAAATTCCTCAGTGGACTATTTGTGATACGGTTCCCCCTGTATAATCCGATAACTCCTATAAATCTGCTCCAGCAGCACCACGCGCATCAGCTGGTGCGGAAAGGTCATCTTCGAAAAGCTCAGCAGATAATCTGCCCGCTTCAACACCTCCGGATCCAGTCCCAGCGAACCACCAATGATAAATACAATATGCGAATCACCGCCGATGGAAAGCTGCTCAATTCTATCTGCCAGCTCCGTCGAGGAAAGCTGCTTACCCTCGATGGCTAGCGCAATCACATAAGCTCCGTCCTTGATGCTCTTTAAGATTCGCTCTCCCTCTTTCTTTTTAATCTGCTCCTCCTCTGCCGCACTTGCATGATCCGGCGTTTTCTCATCTGCCAGTTCAATAATCTCAAGCTTTATGTAACGGCTCAAGCGCTTCGAATATTCTGCTATCGCATCCGTAAAAAACTTCTCTTTGATTTTTCCGACTCCAATAATTGTAATTCTCATCACAGCCTCCGTTCTTTGACATCTTTTTGCCACACCCCGTTCACAATTCATCTTGAATTTGTTCACAAATTATTATAAACGTGGTCATAATTTGCTCATATTTCTGCGTTATACTTAAAGCATAGAAAGAAAGTTAATTTTTTTCATACTCCTCCCTAATTTCAATAAAAACCTTAGCAGTGTGCTAAGGTTTTTTTGTTATCCATTCTTTCTTTTCTCCTTTTCCTTTGTGCCACGACCTATGTATCCAATGCCAGACTGACACAAAGTGCATGATCAATTCGCTTGAGCATTTCCTGGTCCAAATGGCATACTTTTTCCTTTAATCTCGATTTATCAATGGTTCGAATCTGCTCCAGCAGAATAACGGAATCCTTTACCACTCCGTATTTTTCCGCTGCAATTTCCACATGTGTCGGCAGCTTCGCCTTATTCATCTTCGATGTAATCGCAGCACTGATGACCGTCGGACTGTGCTTATTTCCAACATCGTTCTGGATAATCAGCACCGGACGGATACCGCCCTGCTCCGAGCCCACCACCGGCCGCAAATCAGCATAAAATATGTCGCCTCTCTTTATATTCACTATTTTTCACACTCCATTTACGGTTTTATCTGTATTATTTACCATCCTGTGTGTTCCTATACTCTAATTTAGGAAAAAATGTGAATCGGCTTGTTTTCTTTCTGATTTATGCAAATTCGGTTCGTACTGCTACCGGCACTCCTGCTTTATAATAAACTCTCGGCACTCGCTTTGCGATACCGCAAACAAACTCGTAGTTGAAGGAGCCTGCCAGCTCTGCCGGCTCTTCTACCGGAATAAACTCTGCTCCGTCCCTGCCTACTAAGGTTACAATATCACCTGCTACTGCTTCCGGAATCTCCGTCACATCGACCATAAACTGATCCATGCAGACACGTCCGAGAATCCGCGCGCTCTTGCCGCGAATCAGCACACGTCCTTTGTTGGACAATGCTCTCGGATAACCGTCGGCATATCCTACCGGAACCGTTGCAATTCGCATCGGCTTTTCCGTAACAAAGGTACTGCCATAGCCTACCTTAAAGCCCGCCTCTACCTGTTTTACATAGGTTACATGGCTCTTCAACTCCAACGCCGGCTGCAGGCACAGCTTGGTCTTGTCTACCTCCTCGGACGGATACAATCCATAAGTACTGATACCGCTGCGTACCATATCCATATGTACCTGCGGTAGTTCCATAATGGCTGCACTATTTCCCATATGTCTGACCGCAAAGGATACTCCCAGCTCCGCTAACATCTTCTCAAAGCGCTGGTATTTCTCAAATTGTTCCTCTGCAAAGGTCTTATCCAACTCGTCTGCGGTCGCAAGGTGGGAAAACAATCCCTCCACCTGCAGATTCGGCAGTTTGGTCATGGCAAGCACCTCTTTGGCATCCTCTGTGGTTCCGGCATATCCGATTCTGCCCATACCGGTATCCAGCTTGATGTGTACGCGCGCTATCTTCCCCTGTTTTTCGGCTTCTGCACTGATTTGCTTTGCTAACTCCAAATCAAATACCGTCTGTGTGACATCATATGCTACCAACTCCGGCACCTGCTCGCTTACCGTTACTCCAAGAATTAGGATTGGCTTTGTGACTCCTGCCTTCCGCAACTCCACTGCTTCCTCTAACACAGCCACACCATAGGCTGCCACCATAGGCTCACCATGCTCTGTCAGCTCGTCAAAGGCTTTGGCAATCGTCACTGCACCATGCCCGTAGCCGTCTGCCTTGATAATAATCATCAGCTTCGTCTCCGGACGCACCAAACGTCTGGTATTTCGTACATTGGCACACAATGCATCCAAATCAATATTCGCACTCACTCTGTAATATTTCTTCTGATATACTTCCTCTATCATAATTCTCGACACGCCTTCCGTGTCTTTGCACCCTCTTTTCTAATAAATACAAAAGGCTTTGGTTACTGCCTTAACAACGCATATGCTTCCAGCAGGTCTCCTGCAAGCATTGCCCGCTTTCCTTTTTTCTCTGCCGCTTTTTCTCCTGCTAATCCATGCAGATATACACCCAGTCTTGCGGCCTCTGCCGGCGGCATCGCAGTCAGCAGACCGCCTATCATACCGGCCAACACATCTCCGCTGCCTCCGGTCGCCATGCCGTCACAGCCGGAGGTATTGATATAATACTCATTCCCGGCTGCCACAATCGTTCTGGCATCCTTGATTACATAGACTAATTCATTATTATACGTGCATTGCTTCGCGGTGTCAATAAGCGTCGCCGCAATCTTCTCCACCGGTATTTTTTTCAATCTGGACAATTCTTTTAAATGCGGTGTCAGCACCGTTCCCTCCGGCAGCATAGCACTCTGCATTTCCTCCGGCTTCTCTGCCAGCAGATTCAGCGCATCCGCATCCAGCAACAGCGGCTTCTTTTGCTCGTTTATTTCCATAAGCAACGCCTCAAAAAGCTCTCTCGCTTTTGCTCCGGTACTGATTCCCGGTCCTGCCACAACGGCATCTGCCCATGCCAGTTCTCTCTTTAACTGCTCTCTCAGCTGTTCCGGTGTTTCCTCCCGTACCGCCATCAAGGCTTCCGGCAGCATCTGCCGTACACAATTCACACATTCTGCCGCGGACAAAAGCTTTACCAAGCCGACTCCCATCTGATATGCCGCCTTTGCACACAGATACGCAGCTCCGGTAATTTCTTTCGAGCCGGCAATTACCAGCACTTTACCGTAGGTTCCCTTGTTTGAATACGCCCTGCGCTCCGGCAGTCGTGCTACATCCTCACCGCCGTAGGTAAACATCCGATAACCGCTCTGTACAAGCACCCGCTCCGTCACAAATGCCGGAAAACCAATGTCGCATACCAACAGCTTACCGCAATACTCCGCTCCCGGATACAGCAGCTGTCCTGCCTTTGCTTCTCCAAAGGTAACCGTGTGGGTTGCCCGTACTGCCACTCCCATGACCGCCCCGCTGCCTGCATGAATGCCGGACGGAATATCCACTGCAATGACCGGCTTGCCCGATGCATTGATTGCCCGGATACAATCTGCATACACTCCGGTAATTTCGCGGGTTAGTCCAATGCCAAACAATCCGTCTACAATGACATCATATGCAGAAAAATCTATTTTCTTGCCAGTCCGTGCCGCCTCCGGCACACCGCAATTTCGCGCAATCTGAAGCTGCTGCTCGGTCGATGGATGCAGCTTCGGCTCATGCGATACTTCTGCTCCCTTTGCTTCCCCGTCCTGCGCTTCTGTCTCCTTCTGCTCCCATGCCGGATACAGCTCTGCCTGATAGCCCTTCAAATGCAGAATACGCGCTAATGCTATCGCATCTCCGCCATTCCCGCCGGTTCCGCAGACTGCTAACACCCTTCTGCCCTTACCTAACATCGACTCTGCCGCTTCTGCCACACAGACCGCCGCCCGCTCCATGAGTACCATCGAAGGAATCCCTACCTGCCGGATGGTCTGTCCGTCAATCTCCTGCATTTGCTTTTCATCCAATACATATCTCATCGCCCGATTCCTCCTCCAGCGCGCCCTCAGTCGTCCGCCCGTTCCAAAATAACATATGCGATTGCATACTCTTTTTCATTCGATATCGACACATGTATCCTGCTGCCCTTTTGCTCCGCAAACCGCTGTGCCGCAGCACCGTACAAATTGACATACGGTTCCCCGCTTTCTTTGCGCAGCACCTCAATCTCCTGCAGAGAAATGCAGGAAAAGCCGGTGCCAAATGCCTTGGCAACCGACTCCTTTACCGCAAAATTCCCCGCAGCACATACCGGACGCCCGGCAATCAGCCGTTGTTCCTCCCCCGTATAGGTACGCTCCAAAAAGCCGTTTCGCTGCAGTGCTTTCTCTATTCGTATCATCTGAACGATATCCGTTCCGATTCCCAGTATCATCTCATTCTCCGTTCCGAAGCTTATTCTTCCTCTTCGTCTTCCAAGATTGCATTCCGGTCAAGCCGCTCCATGACCCGCGCTCCAAGCAAATCATGCAGATAGCTGTACATCAATTCATTCTTTGCTTCACAGTCCTGCTTCTCTAAGAGCTTCTTGCGCAGCTGCTCCTTCAGACTACGAATATCCTCATCCAGCTCCTCAATTCGCTCCTGACTCACACGGAAGCGTCCGTAACACACTCTCGTGCTTTCTTCCAAAAGTCTGGCATTCAGCTCCCGGATTTGGTACGGCATCTCTGCCAATTCCAACTCCTTCGTTGACATGGATTCCTTTAATTCTAATATCTTTTTCTGATTCTTATCGAGCTTTCTGCGTTTTAACCGTCCCAATGCAGTTTCATCCGTCTCCATATTCTCTACGATTTCCTGCATCAGCTGCGTCTTATAGCGCTTCATGCCTTTGATATTATCCGCCAAGCCGCCCTGCTTTTTCAAAAGCTTGGTCAGCTCCGTTACCATCGAGCGAATCTCATCATTCTGCAAATGCTCCGGAAAAATCTCCAGCCAGCGCTCATCCAGAATCAGAATCGGAATGTTCTTGTTCTTCAACAGCTGAACCAGCCATTCCTCCTCCGCTGCAAAATCTCTTGCCTGTCCCTTGTTTCGCTTCAATCTCCATCCCCTCTTTCGGCCTCTGACAAATCCTCTGACGCATTTTTCAGCTTATACGAAAGACGCATCAAGCTCTCTGCCAAATGAACATTTTCCGATACAACCTCCGGCGGCAGATGCAAATCCGTCGGTGCGAAGTTCCAAATTGCTTTAATTCCGTACTGCACCAAATCCGCTGCCACCTTGGCGGCATTCTGTCTCGGTACTGTGATAGCTGCAATATCTACCTTGTTCTCTGCAATAAAGCTCTGCAAATCCTCCATCGAACGAACCACAATCCCGCGAATGTCCTTTCCGATAACTTCCGGATTTACATCAAAAATTGCACATACCACAAATCCACGGCGCTCAAAATCCGCGTAATTTGCCAATGCCTGTCCCAAATTACCTGCACCGATGATAATCACATGATTCTGTCGGTCCAGTCCCAGTATCCGGCCGATTTCTGTATACAAATATTCTACATTATAGCCATACCCCTGCTGTCCAAACCCGCCGAAATTATTTAAATCCTGCCGTATCTGCGAAGCTGTCACATTCATCTTCACGCTCAGCTCCTTGGAGGAAATTCTTATCACATCCTTCTCCAGCAGCTCACCTAAATATCTATAATATCGCGGCAGACGCTTTATCACTGCCGACGAAATCCCTCTCTCATACAAAACTCCGTTCTCCTTTCACGATTACGTGTCCTATTAACTTTATTATAGTGGATTGTTAAGAAATTGTCAATTAAATGCGAAACTCACCTAAATTGAAATTCGAAATTCCAGTGCAGAAGTAAATTCCACTGCCGTTTAAAAGTTGTTTGTTTTTCAAAGGTTTTTCGAGCATATTTGAGCGAAAGGTGTTATAATCACAGTGATCATCTGCAAAATATCTGTTTTGAGGGTATAGCAAACAGACCGCTGAAAATTCTGTATGCAAGGCTGAATTCCACCGGTATAAGCTTGAATTTATGATTTAGTAAATTCCATCCTGACAGCAGATTTTGTTGATGG
>JAFTQM010000007.1 GCA_017462755.1 Lachnospiraceae bacterium
AATAATCTTACCGTGACCCCTCTTAATCATGGAAGGAATAACAGCCTGAGCTACGATGAACGGAGCAATTAAGTCAACATCAATTCCCTGACGGAACTCAGCAGCGCTCATATCGCACATAGGGATACGCTTGATGATACCTGCATTGTTTACCAGAATATCAATAACACCAACTTCCTTCTCCACGGTAGCAACCAGCTGATTTACAGCAGCTTCGTCGGTAACGTCACAAACATAACCGTGTGCCTTGATACCAAGCTCTGCATAAGCAGCAACACCCTTATCTACCAGCTCCTGCTTGATGTCGTTAAATACGATGGTAGCACCGGCAGCAGCATAAGCAGATGCAATCGCAAAGCCAATGCCGTAAGAAGCACCGGTAACTAAAGCAATCTTACCTTCCAGAGAAAAATTCTTGGAAAAATCGTTCATAAAAAATACCTCCTTTAAAAAGTTAGTTCCATTATAACTCATAATAGAAAAATAATCAAGAAAAAATGTAAGCGCTTACAAAAATCCTAACTTGCTCTTTTGATTTCTTTCGTATATAATGAAAACTAGTTCGAAGAAATAAGAAAGGGAAAGAGGATGTTTCAGAAATTTTATCCGGATTTTTATGTAGAATCTGCCTATGAGATTCCGTACGAGGAACTTTATGCCAAAGGAATCCGAGGCTTGCTGTATGATATTGATAATACATTGGTAGAGCACAACGAGGATGCAACAGAACGGGCGGTAGAACTGATGAATCGCTTGAAGAAGCTTGGATTTTCGATTATGTTACTTTCTAATAATAAAGAAGAGAGGGTTGCCAGATTTAATCGCAAGATAAATGTGAATTATATTTATAAGGCGGGAAAGCCTTCGCCCAAAAGCTATCTGCGTGCGATGGAGCAGATGCATACGGATAAAAACACCACCATCTTTATCGGTGATCAATTATTTACGGACATCTGGGGAGCTAAAAAAGCGGGCATTCCGGCATGGCTGGTAAAGCCGATTGCAAAGCACGAAGAAATACAGATTGTATTAAAACGGAAGCTGGAGAAAATCGTTTTATTTTTCTATAAACGTTCTATAAAACATCAGAAATAAGTTGTGGAAACGCTGAATGAAGCAGTGCTTCCATAGAAATAAAAAACATAAGAGGGCATTTTCGAATGCTCCGGATGGGGGACATCGTGAAGAATATTATATTAATCGGATTTATGGGATGCGGAAAATCCAGTGTGGGAAGCAAGCTGGCGCGCGCCTTACATATGCAGTTTCAGGATACCGACCAGCTGTTGGAGGAATCCTTTGGCTGTAAGATAAGTGAGTTTTTTGAAAAAGAAGGTGAAGCAGAATTTCGCAATCGGGAAACGGCGCTTCTTAAGCAGCTGAACGAAGAACTGCAAAATACGGTGCTTGCGACCGGTGGAGGACTGCCGCTGCGAGAGGAAAATGCAGAGCTTTTAAAAAAATTGGGTACTGTGATTTATCTAAAAGCATCGAAGGAAACAACCTTGAAGCGCTTACATGGAGATACGACAAGACCATTGCTTGCCGGCGGAGATGTAGAAGAGAAGGTCGAGCGTCTGCTGGAACAGCGGATACCGTTGTATACGGCAGCTGCGGATTTGATTATAACAACGGATGAAAAATCTTTTTATGAAATCATTAATGAAATAGAGAAGCAGTGCAGAAACTAAGAATTAGAATTGCGCAGCAAGAAGCGCAGAAAAGAGGATAAGATGAATATACTGGTAGTGAATGGACCGAATCTGAACTTTCTCGGAATTCGGGAAAAAGGAATTTATGGAACACAGGATTTTGCATATTTGCTTTCGCTGCTGGAAGAAAAAGCAAAGACCTGTCAGATTACGATTGATACCTTCCAGAGCAACTGTGAGGGCGAAATTATTGACCGTTTGCAGCAGGCGTATATGGACAAGGTGGATGGTATTGTAATCAATCCGGGAGCGTATACACACTACAGCTATGCGATTCGGGATGCATTGGCTTCGCTGACCTGCCCGATTATTGAGGTGCATATTTCCAATGTGCATAAGAGAGAAGAATTTCGCCATGTATCAGTAACGGCACCGGTTTGCAGCGGACAGATTGTAGGACTTGGTCTGCAGGGGTATATGTTGGCAATTGATGCGATTATCAATATGAAAAAGCAGGAAAATTGATGTGATTCTCGCCATATATGAGGATGAAATAATAACGCAGATGATATTTTTGTCAATTTCAAAAAAAAATAGTTGAAAAACTGGACAAAATCATTTAAACTAGAGAGTAGTTAATTTTAAGGAGGACTATTTTATGGTATCAGCAGGCGATTTTAGAAACGGTCTGACTCTGGAGATCGATAATGCAGTATATCAGGTAATCGAGTTCCAGCATGTAAAGCCGGGAAAAGGTGCCGCTTTTGTAAGAACTAAGTTAAAGGATATTAAGAACGGTGGTGTAGTTGAGAAGACTTTCCGCCCAACTGAGAAATACCCACAGGCTCATATCGAGAGAACCGATATGCAGTATCTGTATTCGGATGGTGAGTTCTACAACTTCATGAATGTTGAGAGCTTTGATCAGATTGCTATGACCGAGGATCAGGTTGGCGATGCATTGAAGTTTGTTAAGGAAAACGAGATGGTTAAGATGCTTTCTCATCAGGGACAGGTATTCTCCATCGAGCCTCCGTTGTTCGTAGAGTTAGAGATTACTGATACTGAGCCGGGCTTCAAGGGTGATACTGCACAGGGCGCTACAAAGCCTGCAGTAGTAGAGACCGGTGCTACCGTATACGTTCCGCTTTTCGTAAATCAGGGAGACAAGATCCAGATCGATACGAGAACCGGCGAATACATGAAGAGAGTATAATTAAAACTTAGTTCAAGCGAGTAATGAAAAGTAAGAGAGCCGCAAACCTTTGGGTTTACGGCTCTTTATTATCTTTATCAAATCTTTTATTTTTCCATCATTGCTAAAATATCTTCATATATCGGTGCAATTACGGCATCGTCCATTTTTTTATCCAAGAAAAACTCAGCCGCATACTTTGCCTGTGCTACCAGCATGGCGAGTCCGCCGACCGCTTTTGCGCCCTTGGCAGAAGCCTCCTGTACAAAGCGGGTAGAGACCGGATTGGCAATCATATCGACAGCAGCCTCCAAAGCAGTATACGGAGTCAAGTCAATCGGGGTGGCATCCACGTTTGGATACATACCGACCGGACTGGTATTTATAATGACCTGAGCATCCGGATGAAGTTGTGCAGCCTCTGCATAGGTAAGAACGCCCGGTTCGGATTTGTATTTTACCGTGATTACCTCAGAGGCCTTTAATTCGGCCAAAGCAACCAGCACCGGCTGAGCTACGCCGCCATTGCCAAGTACCAGAACTTTTTTGCCGGTTACTGCGATGCCGTTCTCGCGTAATAAGTAAAGAAAGCCATAATAATCGGTATTGTAGCCGGTTAGAGCGCCATTCCGGTTGACGATGGTATTTACTGCACCGATTTTTTCGGCAAGCGGGTCTAACGCAGAAAGATAAGGGATAACATCACGCTTGTAAGGAATGGTAACATTGATTGCTTTAAAATTTTTCTGTTCCATAAAGATAGGAAATTCTTCGCGGGTCAGTGGTGTCAGCTCGTACTGATAATCTGCCAATCGTTCATGAATTTGTTTGGAATAGCTGTGTCCCAGCTTTTCTCCGATTAATCCGTATTCCATAATAATCTTCGTGCAAAAAAGAAACGTATCCGTGTATTTTTCGCACTATCCTCCGTTCTGATAGTAATAGCATATTAAATCAAGGAATATTTTAACACAGCAAAGCGACAAAGACAAGTTTTTTTGCATATCCGGTACAGGCCTGCATATATTAGAACAGAAAAGAAAGGGGTGAGCAGATGCAGGCGTCAGGACCAATGGATACCGTTGCCAGAATATTGTCGGTCAAATTGCGGGGGATGCTTCGCGGGTGTGAGGTGGATGAAAAAAAACTACAGGAGCTGCGGCTGCGGGTAGGAGCGCCGGTAATTCTGGTGATTGCAGGAGTGGAATGGTATTTGACGGAGAAGGGGAAACTGACCACGCAATTGTCGGAAGCGTACCGGGTGGACAAAAATGAAGTGAAGGAAACGATGGAATACATCAGCAATTATTCCTTATATGCATTTGAGGAGGAGGTACGACAGGGGTTTCTGACGCTTTCCGGCGGCCATCGGGTTGGCTTGGGAGGCAGAGTGTTGTCGGAGAATGGGCATATCAGGGGCATGAAATATATTTCCTTTTTGAATATCCGGTTTGCGCATCAGATAAAAGGCTGTGCGGATTCGGTGCTGCCTTACATAATGCAGGAAAAGAAAATCATGCACACACTGATTGTGTCGCCACCGGGAGGCGGAAAGACGACCCTGTTGCGAGATTTGGTGCGCCAGTTGTCCAATCGGGGCTATACGATTGGAGTGGTGGACGAGCGTGCGGAAATAGCAGCCTGTTATCTGGGCGTGCCGCAGAACGATGTCGGAATACGGACGGATGTGCTGGATTGTTGTCCGAAGGCAGAAGGAATGCAGATGCTGATTCGCTCCATGGCACCGCAGATTCTGGCAGTCGATGAAATCGGACAGGAAGCAGATGTGCAGGCAGTGCATTATGCCATTGGTTGTGGCTGTAAGCTGATTGCGACGGTACATGCGGCAAGCTATGAGGAGCTGGAGGCAAAGCCGCTTTGGAGAGAGCTGTTGCAGGCGCAGATATTTGAACGGTATATTCTGCTGGAAAAACGAAATGGAATTGGTAAGGTGCGTGAAATACGTGACAGCAAGGGGATTGTAATATGTTAATAAAGATGCTTGGAAGTGTGGCGGTTTTGGTTTCCTGCAGCGGAATCGGGCTTTGGTACGGAAATACGCTAACGATGCGGATACAGCAGTTAAAGGAATTGAGGGCGGAGGTTTTGCTGATTCGGGGGGACATTCGTTATCGCAGAAGCAGTCTGCCGGAAGCATTCGCAGAGGCGGCAATACGAAGCAAGGGAATGTTTCAACCGCTGTTTCGCGGAATCAGTGAAGCATTGGCAGCATGCGTGTGGGAAAGCTTTGAGGAAGCATATCGGAGTGTGGCGGAGACTGCATTGCGGGAAACGGATTTGAAACGGCAGGACGAGCAGTTGTTGGCACAGTTTGCCAAAATGCTCGGACAGATGGATGCGGATATGCAGCTGAATGCATTGGACTGGTATTTGGAGCAGTCGGAACAGGTGCTGCAGGGGCTGACGGCAGAGGCAGAGGGGAAGGTGCGGCTTGGCAGGAGTCTGGGCATATTGAGCGGTATTTTTTTGCTCGTAGTCCTGCTTTGAGTTAGGGGGAAACCATGACGATTCAACTGATTTTTAAGATTGCGGCAGTGGGAATTCTGGTGTCGGTACTTAATCAGGTACTCAAGCATTCCGGCAGGGAGGACCAGGCATTTTTGGTTAGTCTGGCAGGCTTGCTGGTAGTACTGTTCTGGATTGTGCCATACATTGCCGAATTGTTTGAGACGATACAAACGTTGTTTCAACTATAAAGGAGAGGATGCGACGTGGTAAAGGTAGCATTGCTGGGTGTGGTTACGATTTTTTGCGCCCTTTTGTTTAAAAACGGAAAAAGTGAATATGCACTCTGTATCAGTATTTGCGGCTGTATTCTGATTTTTTCATATGGAATCTCTAAGCTGTCGGGCGTGGTACGGCTGGTGGAACAGTTAAAGGGATATATGGGAGAAGGGGCAGTATATTTTCCGCTGCTGTTAAAGATGGTGGGGATTACTTATTTGTCAGAATTTGCGGCAGGACTTTGTAGGGATGCCGGATATGGTGCGCTGGGAGGGCAGGTAGAGCTGGCAGGAAAGCTGAGTATTATGGCGGTCAGCATACCGGTGCTTTCGGCATTGTTGGAAACGATAGAGGGCTTTCTGGCATGAGGGGGAAAAAGAAGAACGATGTACCTGTGGGCAGCCGATGGCGAATGGTACTTCTGGTTCTGATGGCAGGAATTTGCATTGGCGTTTATACTCCGCAGGAATGTATGGCGGTGGAGAATCTGGTCGTAGAGCTGACCGGGCAGGAGGAATATCAGGAGCTGGAGCAGACGGTGGAGGAGCTGCTTGGAACAGAAAGCACCTTTGATTTTCAGGAGTATCTTATGGCAGTGATTTCCGGAGAAGAGAAGCTGTCTTTGGCAGGGATAAGGGATGCCGTGCTGGAGGGAATACGCACACCATTTATACAGCTGCGGCAGGAGTTTGTGCGACTGGTAGCCATGGTTTTGTTTACAGCCATCTTTACGAGCTTTACCAGAGCCTTTCAGAATGGACAGGTATCCGAGAGCGGCTTTTATGTATCGTATCTGTTGTTGGTTTCGATGCTGGCAGCAGGTTATCTGACGATAAGCGAAATCGTATCCGCTACGTTGGAAAAGCTCTTTGGATTTATGCAGGCATTGATTCCGGTATTTTCTACAACGCTGCTTCTGGCATCCGGAAGTTTGACCTCGCAGGGAGCAGCGGCAACCATGCTGATACTGCTGGGGATATTGGACAAGGTGCTGCTTTCGATACTGCTGCCCGGTATGCACATCTATATGATGCTGGTGCTTGCCAATCATCTGAGCGGAGAAGAACCGTTGGGAAAGCTTTCGGAGCTGGTACTTAAGCTGGTTAGAATGGCACTAAAAGGGATGCTTGGGCTGGTGGCAGCAGTGATGGGACTGCAGGCTATGGTCACGCCGGTGATTGATGCGACAAAGCAGAATGCAGCCGTAAAGGTATCAAAGCTGCTTCCGGGCATAGGAAGCTTATTCAGCGGCGTGGCGGAAACCCTGCTCGGAGCAAGTAATATTCTAAAAAATGCGGTAGGGAGTGCGGGAATGGTAGTGATTGGGGTACTTTGTGCATTGCCGATGGTTAAGGTGCTTTTGTATGTACTTTGTTATCGTGCCGGTGCAGCAGTCGTAGAACCGGTGGCGGATAAGCGGATACTGCACTGTATGTCGGATACGGCAGAGGGACTTACTGCGTTGCTGCAGCTATTGTTTACCGGAGCGGTCTCGTTTGTACTGACCTTGGCGATACTGGTGCGGGCAACGACATAGGACTGGCGCGGGTATGATGGGGAGGTTTCGGTGGAAGCGCTATATGATTGGATAAAAGGGATTGTATACTTTTTGATTTTCGTGACCTTGCTGAAAAATTTGATTGGAAAAGGATATCAGAAGTATGCTTCGGTCTTATTTGGATTGTGTCTGGTGCTGCAGATTGCCGAACCGCTTTCCTGGTTTGGGGAGGGAAGCAGGCTGGATTTGCAGGCGGGACTTCGGACACTTGCAGTGTATGAAGAAGAGGTGGGCTGGTTTGTGGAGAATACGGAGCAAGGTGTACTGGCGGAGAAAATCACCGAAGAGGCAAAGCAGCTGCTGTGGCAGCAGGTAGAGCAGCTGGTAACCGCGGACGGATATGAGCTTTTGGAACTAAAGCTGCATTGGGAGACGGCAGAAGCAGCCGAAGCTGATTTTGGGACAGAGCTTTCCGGTCAGGTGATTACCGGCTTTACGATTTGGTTAAATGACACTACATGCGTAGAACAAGAGCGAAGGTATGCTTCGCAGGCGGTGGTGGAAACCGTATCGATTACGGATATTGTTATAGAACTGGAGCGGGAGCACGGACAGAAGGAGAACATACCGGAGCAGGCAAACGACTCACCGGCAGAGCTTGCTGTGAAAAAAAAGCTGGCAGACTTCTATGATATGGAGGAATCGCATATAAATGTTATCATACCGATGGGAAACAATTCGTAAAAAAGTTGGAATCCGCAATCTGGCACTTTTGCTGGTAGCGGGAGTTTTGCTACTGGTTTCTTCGTTTGCTTCGTCGGATACGACAAAGCAGCCGGAGGAAAAGCAGCAGACGACAGGACAGGGAAGCTTAAATGAGCAGCCTGTTGCATTACTGCCGGAGCAGGACGTGGCAACGGCACTGGAGCAAAGATTATGCGAAGTACTGGAAAAGGTAAAGGGAGTGGGAAAGGTACAGGTTATGCTGACATTAGCCGATGAGGGAGAGCGGGTGGTGTTGAAGGATACTGCGACCAGTGCGGAGTCCTTGAACGAAAATGACGGAAGCGGAGGAAGCAGAGTTGATATTCTTTCAGAAAAGGAAGAGGTTACCGTATACGAGGATGGGAGTGTTCCATATGTCACAAAAGAAATCAGTGCGAAGGTAGCCGGAGTTCTGGTGGTGTGTGAAGGAGGAGGCAATCCGGAGGTAGTGGTACAAATTGTTTCTGCAACAGAAGCACTATTTCAGGTTTCGGCGCATAGAATAGTAGTATTAGAAATGAAATGAGAAAGGTGGCAGCTACATAATGAAAACAGTCTTTAAGAAAAATCAGATTATTATTACGGCACTGGCAATCATGATTGCAGTGGTAGGGTATCTGAATTTCAGCGGCGATTATGCGAAGGAGAGAGAAAATGAGGAAGCACTGAAGGCTGCAAGCAACTCATATGAAGAAGGAAAGGGAACAGAGGATGAGGGAGAGGAATACTCTGATTTGTCAGCAGAGGATTTGGGTGAGGACCAGTTTTTTATGTATGAGATGTCGGACAGTGGTGAACTGGTGTTGAGAGAAAATCGCGTGTTGGCAGACGGTACGATGACAGAAGGTGGTGCAGAGGCTGCCAGCACTTCGCAGAGTGGTGAGGAAGCAGGAGAAAATAGTACTTCTGCCGGAGAAACAGCACCGGAGGGAACACCGGGAGCGGAGCTGCCGGACGGCACGGAAGTAGCGGATGCGTCAGAGCATGGTACATCCGCTACAGGAAGTGAAGAAACGAGTGGCGATGGTACACCAGGAGAGGCAGTGCTTGCCAGTGCTACCATTCAGAAAAGCTACTTTGCCAATGCGAAGCTGAACCGGGAGCAGATGCGTGCCAGAAACAAAGAAATATTAATGTCGGTGGTATCGGATACAACGGTGGCAGATGAACTAAAGCAGGATGCAATCAACGAGATTATAGCGATTACCACCCGCGCAGAAAAAGAAAATGAAGTCGAGATTCTGCTGGAGGCAAAGGGCTATGAGGGAGTTGTTGTCAGTCTGGCAGAAAGTGAAGTGGATGTAGTGGTCAATGCAGAAAGCATCACGCTGCAGCAGGTGGCTCAGATTGAGGATATCGTAAGCCGTAAGACCGGATTGGCAGCCGAAGGAATTGTGATTACAACGGTAGTAACAGAGGAATAGATAAGGAGAGGACTCGCATCGTGAGGTGCGGTTCCTTTTTTTGAATGAAATAATTTTGGACTTTAGTAAAAAAATATTATGCAAAAGAATGATTTTGTGTTATAATGTGGTAACGTGATAATACTGTGACACGAAAAGAAAACTGGTTGCATTTGGAAAGAATGTATTGTATAATTTGGAAAAAGAAGAAAAGTAAGGAAACACAAAAAAGATAAAAAAACAGGTGAAGCTATGGCTCAGTATACGGTAGGAGATTTTATTAAGGAAAACAGAATACAAAGAGGGATTACGCAGGAAGCGTTATCCGAAGGAATTTGTACTCCGGCAACTTTATCGAAGATAGAGAATGGTGCACAGACACCGTCACGAGGAATTTATGAAGCATTGATGCAGCGATTGGGAAAGGATGACTCTTTATTTAGCTCGTATTCGAGTAAGAAGGAGATGGAGAAGCAGGAATTGATGTTTCGGATAGGAAGAAAAATGACCCATAAGGATTATGATGGAATTGAAGAAGATTATCAAAAGCTGGAAGAATGCATTGAGGAAAAGGACAGATTAGCGCAACAGTTTTTGTTTTATTCCAGGACGATTGTGAACCGACGTACTGGTAAAGAAGAAAATATTGACATAACAATTCGTCAGTTGATTGAGGCATTGCATATGACGCAGCCCAATTTTGATGTGGAAAATCCTGCAAGGAGTCATTTTTTGACTTGTGATGAGATTATGATATTAAATAATATTGCTGTATTGTCTCAGGCGGACGGAAATATGACAAGAGCATTACGCATCCAGTTTTATCTCAAAGAATATATGGAACACAATATGGTAGATATTAAGGAGAAGGGTGGACATTACACCTTGATTTTATCCAATTTAGCAACGTGGTTGCGACAGGTAGGACGAGTAGAAGAAGGACTGGAAATGGTAAATTTGGCAATCGACGCCAGTATTCAATATGGAAAATTAGCATTGTTTCCTAGCCTGTTATTAAATAAGGGAGTCATTTTGGATTTATTGCAAAGAAAACAAGAGGCGATAGAAACCTATCGCCAAGTTTATTATATTTCGCGGGCAGTAAAAGATGAAGCAAGAGCGAAAAGGACGATGGAGTTGTTGGCGAAATATGGTATTTTGATTGAATAGGTTAATAATTATAATCGTTACCGCCATCTTCAATCGGTTGGTTTGCGTGAATATTTACAATGTTGCCCGGAGTGGTTGGAAAGGATTCATTTACCGAACCTGCAATGGTAAGTGTTACGAGTAACATAGCAAAAAGCTTTTTTATTTTTTTCATTTTGTTTGGCCTCCTTGTTGATATGTTTTATTTTCTCATAAGTTGTCGGATTTGACCATGCGATTTCAGGAAAATTTAAACTTTCCTGAAATCGCATGGTCAAAATAAAAGAATTGTGTTACCTTGATATTGTGTGGCGCGTTAACACGATAAAATAATAACAAGATAAAAAGGAGAGGTAACAAAGTGAGAAAGAATAAATTTGCTAAAAAAGCTTTGGTACTTGCGTTAACCGCTTCAACCATGGTCGGTAGTATTCCGATGAGTGCAAAGGCGAGCGTGGAAGAAGAAACGGTCTATGTTTATGCATGTGGAATCTTTTAACGGTAAATGCGGATGAAATAAGCATAGAAGCTCCGCAGGAGAAGGTAAAGGTTGCGATTATTGATTCCGGTGTGGATTATACCGAGGATATTGACGTTTATGTGAGAAAGAATTTTGTTCCGGGTGAGGATGAGGTTTCGATTATTTATGAGGATATCTGCGGTCATGGAACCAGTGTGGCAGGTATTATCGCAGCAAAGGATAATGAGATAGGCATTACCGGAATTAATCCGAATGTAGAATTATATTCGGCGCGTGTACTGGATGCAGAGAAAAAGGCACCGGTCAGTCGTGTTGTGGATGCAATATATTGGGCAATTGAAAACGAGGTAAACATTATCAATCTAAGCTTTGGAACGACAACGGATTCGCCAGAGCTGAGAGAGGCAATTGAGGCAGCGGACGAGGCAGGGATCTTGATTATTGCAGCGGCAGGCAACAGCGGTGTAGTAGAATATCCGGCAGCTTACGATGAAGTTATTGCAGTAGGTGCGGTAGACGCACAGGGAAATCATAGCGAGGGTAGTGCTGTAGGTGAAGAGCTTGAGCTGGTAGCACCGGGAGAGCAGATTGCTTCGACAGGAGCTTTTGGTGGCATTTGTGTTGTAGGTGGTACCAGTATGGCGGCACCGCATGTTACCGCAATCGCGTCCGTACTTTGGCAGAAAGACCTGAGTGTATCGGCAGATTTCATTCGTTCTCTGCTCGCCTTTACAGCAAATCAGTATGGCGATAGTGATGAGTATGGTTATGGATTGGTAGACCTTGAGTTTGCATTGAGCCAGTATGATGCGTTTAAGGCAAACTACAGTGAAGAGGATTTGGCAGAAGCAGTAGAGGAAGCTGTAGCAGCAGGAGAATTGCAGGAAAATGAAGCAGAGGTAGTGGTGTTTGATGATGTAGCGTATGTAGAGGGAAGTTGGTATGCAGTGGAACATACAGGGTTATTGTTGAATGCTAATGTAGATAATATGGGAAATATGATATATTTATCTACTACGGAGTTGAGTATAGTAAAGCTGGGAGCACTTGCACCAGATACATATTGGATTGGTATGAAAAGAAATGCAGAGTGGCATGGATATATGAATCATGTACCGACGGGTGCTAGTAGTGAAGATTATTATTCAAATTATATTTACGCATACTTATACATTACGGAAATGGCGGCATCGATGAATAATTATGGAAGTCTAATTGCTTCTGTAAATGCGGAATGCCTTGTGCATACAGAAGGCTGTGATTGCATTTCGAAAATGAAGAATAATATCAATAGTAAATTCTATAGTGCCGGAATCTATAAACAAAAGGATGGTGTTATATGTGGTACTGTTTCGTGGAGTAAAATACTTAATGGCTTGGCAGTAACAAATAGAAATAAGGCATTGTTTATTTATGGTTTGGCACTTCATACTGCGACAGATTCTTTTGCGCATAGTACCTATGAGGGAAGGAATCGATTGGATCATGAAGAGGATTGCATGGCAGATGTTGTTGATTACTTGCCAAATCGTTATGATTGTGCAGAAGTAATTTCAAAGCGATTAGTACTAAACGTAGTAAGTGCAAAGCAGGCTTCGATAGCGGATTATATAGCAATACAATCAGTTTATGATGGTAGTTTCAAAATGGCGCGTTTTGGAACATATGTCAAAGGGATAGATACGAATGCTTATAATAAGAATACTACTTTTTTGAATCAAATAAATAAGAATGTAAATTAATATGAACAAAATAGATACGCTTGCTATAGGAGAGAATTTAGCAAGCGTATCTAATGGATTTTTTGGAGGCTGGAGGTATAACAAAATGAAAAAAAGATTTTATATACTAGGTATCGCGAGTCTGGTTGTGTTATCTGCCTGTGGAAAAGAAAGTATTGACATCAATAAGGAAAATGATTTGGTAATCAGTATACCTGCTCCGGAAGCGACTGAATTGCCGGAGGCAACAATAATTCCTTCTTCAACTACACCAACACCGGAGCCGGAGATTTCGGTAACGACGATACCGACGGCTGTGCCGGTAATACAGGAAGGAATCGAGATTGTTGGAGATATATTGATAAGCTATACAGGAAAGGCAGAAGAGGTCATTGTACCGGAAGAAGTTTGTTATATCGGGGAAGGTGCATTTCAAGACAATAAGTATTTAAAAAGAGTTATATTGCCGGAAGGAATGATAAGAATTCGAAAGGATGCGTTTAACGGTTGTACGAATTTAGAAAAGGTAAGTATGCCGTCAACATTGACCTATATAGAAAATCAGGCATTTTATAATTGTAAAGGTCTAAAAGAAATTGATTTGTCAAAGGTCAAGAGCATAGGAAAGAATGCTTTTTATCAAACCTTCCTGTTAAAGGAAGCAGATTTAGAGAATGTAGAGGAATTGGGTGTGTCAGCGTTTATGCATTCCGGTTTGTCGAGTGTAGCAGGAATGGAAAAGTTGGAAACATTGGAATATGGAGTGTTTCATGATACAAAATTTTGGACTGATTTTGATGATTCGATGTTGATAAAGAATGGAGTTCTTCTGTATGCGCCGAATTGTGGTGGCAATGTTGTGATACCGGACGAGGTCAAGGCAATTCGAGAAGAAGCGTTTATGTATAATGACAAGATTACTTCGGTTGTAATTCCGGAGACGGTTACGACGATTGGAGATAGAGCGTTCGCGTATTGTTCGAATCTGCAAACGGTCGATATGGGAGATTCGGTAACGGAAATCGGTGGTAGAGTGTTCTTGGAATGTTACAAGTTGGAGCAAATCAGACTCTCAAATAATTTACAGGAGATTAAGAACGGTTGCTTTGAGTATTGCAGAATCATGGAGGAATTGACGATTCCTGAGAATTGCATGACTCTTAGTGAGAATTCATTTCGGTATTATGGAAAAAAGTATAAGTCAATTACGTTTCCGCCGGATATAGAGGTATTGGATGGGCTGGCAGATTCGTATCGGAATCAATATAAATTTTATACAACGGAGTTTGTTACGAATTCTGCTTTGGCAAAAACAGCAGAGGAGTTTGGCTGGGATTTGCAGCTGGCAGAATTAGAAAATACAGAGTTGAAGCTGACGGTAACAGAGGAGAGTATATTACGGTTCAATAGTGGTGCGATTGCGACATGGACTTCGAGTGATGAAGCAATTGTTGTGGTAGAGCCGACTGAAAGTTTTTCAGAACAGAGATTGATTGCGTTAAAGGAAGGAACAGCTACAATTACGGCTACACTTTACGGAAAGGAATATACCTGTAATGTGATGGTGGAAGCATCAGCAGGGGAGAAGGTTCAGCCGGTAGATATTGAGGATTTTGTGATTGAAAATGATATTTTGGTAAGATATGAAGGTATCGAAAGAGAAGTAAGCATACCGGATGGTGTGAAGGAAATTGCAGCCTATGCATTTTATGCAAATGAGGGCATGACAGCTGTAATCATTCCGGAGAGTGTGGAGAAAATCGGAGCATATGCATTTGAAAAGTGTGAAAATTTATGTTCGGTATATATGGGAGATTCGGTAACGGAGATAGGACAAGGCGCATTTTATTATTGTCCGAAACTGCAGCAGATTCGACTTTCAAAAGGATTGGAAAGTATACCACAGGATTGCTTCGGAGAGTGTAATATTAGGGAACTCACGATACCGGAGAGGTGCGAAACAAAAGAGGGCTCGTTTGATTTTTATGGAAGAGAAGGAAGAACGATAACCATTTCGCCGAATGCTTTGGAGTTATCCGGTTTGGATGATAAGAATCGGGAACGATATGATTTTTATACAACAGAGATAATTAAGGGTTCGAATGTTGTGAAGCTGGCAGAGAAATATGGCTGGAATTTGCAATTACTAGAGCTGGAAGCAACGGAGCTGACATTAGCCGTTGGGGAAGAATATCTCTTGCGTTTTAACAGTGGTGCGGATGCAGAGTGGGCTTCGAGTGACGCTACTGTGGTTTCTGTGGAGCCGACCGAAAGCTTTGCAGAGCAGAAGCTGACGGCATTGAAGCCCGGTACAGCGGTAATTACGGCTACGATTTATGGAAAGGAATATACCTGTACGGTAACGGTAGAGCAGAGATAATGAAGAGAAAAGTATTAATGCTGGGACTTGCTTTAAGTCTTGCGTTGCTTTCCGGCTGTGGAAAGCAAGCTACACTAAAGGTCTACGAATATGCCGGAGCGAATGACGATAATACAATTTTTGATTATACCGGTGAGGTCTATGAAGAAGCAGAGGTTCTCGTAAAAGATACACCGGAAGAAAAGCGGACCTTTGTATTTCAGGGGACGGAGTATGAGTTGAACTATGAGGAGACGGAGCAGAGGCAGTTTTTCTCTTATGCGGAGCATTTTTATACGGATGCTGCGAATGCGGGAGTTGCGATGGCATTTCGGGATGATACGAATCAGTTGACGAAGGTTACTTCGCAGGCTGGAATTAAATTAGCGAGCGCTACGGTACCGGTTACAGAAGCCGATTTTCGGGCAGCTGCAGATATGCTGTTGAAGGATTATTTAAAGCCGGAAGAGTATACCTGTACCTGTGTGACCGAAGTTTCTCATTTTACGGAAGATGGTGAAATAGGAAGCCGATGGTATGAAACGAAGGAATGCTTTTATGATGAAGCGGTTGAAGGAGAAACGAAGCAGTATGTTTTTACATACACGAAATATCTGGATGGTTTTCGTACCAGTGATGCAGCAGAGGTTACTTTTTATGCAGATGGCACATTAAGCAGTATGCAGCTTTTAAATATCGGAGCATTTGATGTAGTCAAGGAAGTCGGAGTTTCAGAGAAAGGGTTTGAGACTGCAATCGAAGAGAAGCTACTCCAGATTTGCAAGGATGGTTATCAGATTGAAGATTTTAGGCAGGAATCAATACTGGGAATCGAGTCATCTGGGAAGCTGTTTTTTGTGGTATCGGCAAGACCAACGGTAAGTGCGGTAGCAGCCAGAACGGTATCCGGTGAGGTATCGGAAGAAACGTGCATATTTATTGTAACAGTGGAATAACAAATGAAAAAGATAGATAAGAAGAGGAATCGCATCGTATGGTGCGGTTCCTTTTTATGTGACGGTAAAGAGCGTTTCGGGACGGAAAGAGGATGATTGTATTTTTATACGAGCAGTGCTATAATATGGTGCAGTAGTAAATTAGGAACAACATATTTTAGGGGGTAAGAAAGTATGAGAAAGCGTAGTATATTTGCAATTGTTATCGCAGGCATGGTGCTTACGGGCTGCGGAGAAAAAGAAGAAAAGACAGATACGCAGGATGGTACTGCACAGATAGCGGCGGCAGGAAAGCAGACCGAAAAGGAGGAAGAAAAGGCACCGGAGAAGCCACAAAGCGGAAAGGAGCTCACATTAGAGGAGTATGTGGAGCAGTTTCCGTTATGGGAGTACAACTGGTGTGAGCCGGAGATTGCTAAGCAGCCGTGGATTAATTCGAATTTGGTGAATGAAGGCTATATCTGCGAGACAGAGGAAGGGATGATTTATTACAATCTGCCGGGAGATACCGGCTTGTATTACGGTAAGCCGGATGGCACGGAGCGGGTCAAGGTGGCAGAGGTTGAGGCTTCCAATCTGCAGTGGAAGGAGGATGGACTGTATTATCTAGACGAGACGAATTGTTTTTTGTATCGATTTCATCCGGAAGAACAGTACGCCGACTTGATTGTGGATAAGATGATTGGTGAATATCATATCGTAGAGGATATTGTTTATTATCGTGCGATGGATGGCATTTACAGCTACAATATGGCAGACGGCAGCGAGGAAGTCATTATGTCGGACAGCAGGTATGTGCCGGTTGCGATGACGGCGAATGACCAGATACTGATTTATTTGCTTGCGGATGCGGACGACGATACGGTGTTGAAAAAGGGGCATTTGTTCGCCTATTCCTTTTTGAATAAAAAGGTCGGTTATATCACAAAGGGTGTGTGGGATGCAGTGCTGATCGGAACGAAGGTATTTCATGTGGAGAATCAGGCACGCACGCTCAAGAGTATGGATTTGGCAGCACCGTGGACCTGGTTTTATACTGAAGCAACGACGGATATTAGTATGACAGAGTATGCAGACCTTTCGGCAAAGTATTATGTCAATATGAAGTGGAGGATTGATTCGGTGGAGATGTTTGAAGGCGCTACATCAATTCAACCGATTTTTAGACCGGAAACCTTGGGAAATGTAACGATAGAATACCTCTATCAGACCACCGAGAAGCTGTATATGTATCTGTCGGACGGCTCGGTATATTACTACGAGAAGGCAACCGGAGACGTCGGTGTATTCAAATAAATGAGAACTTGAGTTTCTGCATATTTCTCTTGCTGCTGCCAAACGCAGGCGAAACGCATTGGAAATGATATCTCGTCAGACAAGTTAACCAAAACCAAAGCAGGTACTCGAGACCCGCCGGTACTTAGACGCGGTATTTTAGCGTCTTATGTACCGCTGCGAGTGTCGAGGTAGCGAGAGCGTGCCTGCGTGCGTTTTAGGTTAAGCTTGTCTGACGTTAGAGAAGAAGGCATGCGTTTCGCAATCGTCTGTCCGCAGCAAGTGAAATATGCGGCAAGAGTAAAAATCCTTTGCAATCCATGCGCTTCTTTGGTATAATATTCAATAATACTGTGTATTTATTGAAAAATGTGTTATAATTAAAATAGAGTTTTTTCAGGAGGAGCGGCATGAGCAGAGAGATGGAGCATGAAAACGGCTACACGATGGAGAAAAGCGGCAAGGTGGGCGAAGTAAAGATTGCAGATGATGTTGTGGCTACGATTGCAGGGTTGGCAGCGACGGAAGTCGAGGGCGTGGCCTCCATGCAGGGAAATCTGACCAATGAAATCGTAGGAAAGCTGGGTGTGCGCAACTTATCCAAGGGCGTGAAGATTGAACTGTCCGAGGGTGTGGTCAAGGTAGAGCTTTCGATTATGATGAAGTATGGTTATAGTATTCCGGAGACCTGCAAAGCAGTGCAGGATAAGGTAAAGAGTGCAATTGAGAATATGACCGGTCTGCAGGTAGAATATGTGAATATTCGTATTGTCGGTGTTAATATTGCAAACAGAAAATAGTCCATAACACAGAGAGAATGACAGGACTGGAAGATAAAGACAGGGAAAGGCTTGGTACGAAAATGACCAGAAGAGAAATCAGAGAGCATGTATTCAATATGTTATTTCAGAGCGAATTTCACGAACCGGTGGAATTGACGGAGCAGAATCAGATGTATTTTGATTTGTTCATGCAGACATCGGAGGAAGAGGAAAAAAGCTATATTGAAGCGCGTATGAACGAGGTGCGCGGGCATTTGGGAGAGATTGATCCGATGCTTGCGGAGGCGACCAGCGGCTGGAAGCTGACTCGTATGGGTAAGGTAGAGCTGACGCTTCTGCGTTTGGCAGTTTATGAGCTGAAGTTTGATGAGGAGATACCGGCGAAGGTAGCCATCAATGAGGCGGTAGAGTTAGCGAAGAAGTTTGGTGGAGATGCATCGGCAGGCTTTATCAATGGTGTGTTGGCAAAGCTGGCATAAGGCGTGGTTCATATGAAAGCATACACGGTATCACAGGTAAATGGATATATCAAGAATATGTTTGTAAAAGATATGCTCCTTGGCAGGATTTCTATCAAGGGCGAGGTGTCTAATTGTAAGTATCATACCTCGGGGCATATCTATTTTACGTTAAAGGACGGAATGAGTCAGCTGCCGTGTGTGATGTTTGCCGGACAGCGTGCCGGACTGGCGTTTCGGATGGAGGAAGGACAGAGTGTCATTGCCAGCGGAAGTGTCAATGTATATGAGCGCGATGGCAGATATCAGCTGTATGCTTCGGAAATCGTATTGGATGGTGTCGGGCAGTTGTATGAGCGGTTTGAGCAGCTCAAGGCAAAGCTGCTGCAGGAGGGCTTGTTTGATGTAGCGCATAAAAAGCCGATTCCGCCGTATCCGAAGCGAATCGGTGTGGTGACGGCGCGTACCGGAGCGGCATTGCAGGATATGATAAATATTACGCATCGGCGCAATCCATATGTGCAGCTGATACTGTGTCCTGCGCAGGTGCAGGGCTTTGGAGCCGCGGAAACGATTGTGCGGGGGATAAAGCGTCTGGATGCGTTGGGAGTGGATATTATTATCGTCGGCAGAGGCGGTGGTTCGATTGAGGATTTGTGGGCATTCAATGAAGAATGTGTGGCGCGCGCGGTATATGATTGCCGGACTCCGGTCATTTCTGCGGTAGGACATGAGACGGATACCACGATGATAGATTTTGTCTCGGATTTGCGTGCGCCGACGCCATCGGCTGCGGCAGAGCTGGCGGTGTATGAGATACAAAATGTGTTATCCTCTTTGGCAGGGTATCATTCAGAGCTGACGAGAAGTATGTTAGAACGGTTGGAGGAGCTGCGGGCAGAATGCGATGGCAGAAAGCTGCGCTTATCCTATTTGAGTCCGCGCTATCGTTTGAATGAAAAGCGGGCGCAGGCAGCAGATTGCGAAGAGAAATTAAAACGTCGGATGAAGGAGCTGTTTGCGATAGAGCATCAGCACATCGAAAAAAAGAGACAGCTTCTTGCGAAGGACGAGGAGCGTCTGCGAAGGGATATGAAGGAGTTATTGCTGCAGAAGCGGCATGGGCTGGCGCTCAGAATTTCCCGTTTGGAAGGACTTTCGCCGCTTGGTAAGCTGAATCAGGGGTATTCGTATGTAGCGGATAAGGACGGCAGAAATATTTCTACTATTCAGAACGTGCGCAAGGGTGATGAGTTGACGATTTCCGTGCGGGACGGTAATATTTTGGCACAGGTAACAAAGACGGAGAGCAGGAGGAAAACAGATGGCACCGCGTAAGAAGCAGGCAGAGCCGGAGGAAAATCGGCAGTTGGAGATAGAGATGGCATCGGCAGAACCGGAGAGTAAGCCAAAGAAGGCGAAAGGTAAGAAGGAAGAGGCTGCCAAGCTAGAGCTTTCGCTGGAGGAGGCATTTGTTAAGTTAGATGAACTGATGGAACAGCTGGAGTCCGGCGAGGGAAGTCTGGAGGAATCGTTCCTGCTGTATCAGCAGGGAATGCAGCTGTTAAAGCAATGCAATGAGTCGATTGACCGGGTAGAGAAAAAATTGATTGTACTGGAAGAAGAGGGGATTTGAGGATGAATTTTGAGGCAGAGCTGAAAGAACGTACCGGACAGGTGGAGCAGGTCTTAAAGCAATTTCTGCTGCCGGAGACCGGATATCAGAAAACGATTTTTGAGGCAGTGAATTATAGTATGACGGCAGGCGGAAAGCGGTTGCGTCCGTTGTTTTTGGTGGAGTGTAACCGTATGCTTGGCGGTAACGGCTGTAAGGATCCGCTGGTGTGTGCGTTTGCGGCAGCATTGGAGATGATTCATACCTATTCTTTGGTGCATGATGATTTGCCTGCGATGGATAATGACGAATATCGTCGGGGAAAATTAACGACACATGCCAAATATGGCGAGGCAATGGGCATACTGGCAGGGGATGCACTATTAAATCATGCCTTTGAGATTACGGCAGCAGCCTTGGTGCAGGAAACTGCGCCGGAGCGGTTGTGTGCCGGAGCGCAGGCGTTGAAGGTGCTGGCGGAGAAAGCAGGTATGTTTGGAATGCTTGGCGGACAGGTGGTAGACGTTGAAAAGACCGGTCAGCCGATGGACGCCGAGGAGATGGATTTCGTATACCGGTTAAAGACCGGAGCGCTGTTAGAGGCGGCGATGATGATTGGCGGAATTTTGGCAGGAGTAAAGAGTACGCAGGTAGAGGTGTTACAAAAGGCGGCTACGGCAGTGGGCATGGCATTTCAGATTCAGGATGATATTCTGGATGTGACGAGCAGTTTAGAGGTACTGGGAAAGCCGGTACATAGTGACGAGAAAAATGCGAAAACTACTTATGTAACGGCACATTCGATGGAGCAGGCGCAGGCACAGGTAAAAGTATTGTCCGAGCAGGCGGTGGGCTATATCGAGCAGATGCCGGGCGAAAAAGAATTTGTAAAAGCATTGGTGTTATCACTAATTGAAAGAAGTTATTAAGCAGTAGCAGAAGCAACGGCAGGTGAGCAGAGAAAATGAGCAGTATACTGGAAAAAATCACAAAACCGAATGATATACGGAAGCTGCAGCCGGAAGAATATCCGGTACTGGCAGAGGAGATACGTCAGTTTTTAATCGAACATGTCAGTCAGACAGGCGGACATTTAGCATCCAATCTGGGTGTTGTGGAGCTGACGATAGCATTGCATCTTTTGCTGGATTTCCCGAAGGATAAGGTTATCTGGGATGTAGGACATCAGTGCTATGTGCATAAGATACTGACCGGACGGGCGGGGCAGTTTGATACGCTGCGGCAGCTTGGCGGACTGGGCGGTTTTCCGAAGCGGGCAGAGAGCAACACGGATTTGCTGGATACCGGGCACAGCTCCAATTCGATTTCTGCAGCCTGTGGTCTGGTCAAGGCAAGAGAGCTGAGTGACGGCAAGGAAAAGATAGTCGCAGTCATTGGGGATGGCGCACTGACCGGAGGTTTGGCATTTGAGGGACTCAATAATGCCGGACAGTTAAAAAGCAATCTTTTGATAGTATTGAATGACAATAAGATGTCGATTTCGGAGAATGTGGGCGGAATGGCGCGTTATCTTGGCAAAATCCGAACCGGCAAAAAATATAATGATTTGAAATGGGATGTATCCAAAGCCTTGGAGAAGATACCGGGCATCGGTAAGGGATTGGTAAAAAAGATTCGAAAGTCGAAGGATTTGTTGAAGCAGCTGGTCATTCCGGGAATGCTGTTTGAGGAAATGAATATTACCTATATCGGACCGATTGACGGACATAATATTGCGCAGCTTTATGAAGCGTTTCACTCGGCATCGCGCAAAGAGGGTGCCGTACTGGTACACGTTTTGACGAAGAAGGGAAAGGGCTATGAGTGTGCGGAGCACAATCCGAGTCGTTTTCATGGAGTGGATGCGTTTGATATCGAGACCGGAAAGAGCTTGAAGGGAAAGGCACAGCCCACTTATACTGAGGTATTTTCGACGGCTATGGTTGAGCTTGGTACAACATATCGCAATCTGACGGCAATTACTGCGGCAATGCCGCTCGGAACAGGGTTGTCATTGTTTCAGGAAAAATTTCCGCGTCGTTGCTTTGACGTGGGTATTGCAGAGGAGCATGCGGTTTCCTTTGCGGCAGGTCTGGCGGTGGGGGGATACCATCCGGTTGTCGCCATTTATTCGACGTTTTTGCAGCGTGCGTATGACCAAATTTTGCATGATGTCTGTCTGAATCGGCTGCCGGTTACGTTTGCGATTGACCGTGCAGGAATCGTAGGCAGTGACGGACCGACGCATCAGGGAATTTATGATTTGTCCTTTTTGTCACATATTCCGGGCTTGCTTGTGATGGCACCGAAGAATGGTGCAGAGTTAAAGCAAATGCTGGAGTTTTCGATAAATTATCCGGGACCTTCGGCAATTCGTTATCCGCGTGGTGCTGCATATGATGGTCTGACGGAGTATGCCGCGCCGATTGAGGCAGGAAAAGCGGAATGGCTGACCACAGAGGAAGCGACGGCAGCCAGGGTAGTGCTGTTAGCGGTCGGCAGTATGGTGCAGGTTGCATGGGAAGCGGCTGAAAGCTTGCGGCAGCGAGGAATTGCAGTGGAGGTTGTAAATGTGCGTTTTGTGGCACCGGTGGATGAACAGCTGTTAGCACGTCTGTCAGAATATTCGCTGGTGGTAACACTGGAAGAAAATGTTGTGCGCGGCGGCTTTGGTGAGCAGGTGTCGGATTATTTGCTGCGTCAGAGAACGAAGGCAGAGTTTTTGAATATTTCGTTGCCGGATGCATTTATAGAGCAGGGAACACAGGCGGAATTGAGAGAAAAATACGGCTTGGATATACCGGGCGTGATAGTTAAGATTGAGGAAGTATGTAAGGCAAAGGGCATCTGTTAGAGCAGTCTTTTGCGGATAGGAGCGAGGCTTGAAGGAAGAAAAGGAACGTTTGGACGTACTGCTGGTAAAACGCAATCTGGCAGAGTCCAGAGAAAAGGCAAAGGCCATCATCATGGCAGGAGATGTATTTGTAGACGGAGTGCGGGAGGATAAGGCAGGCAGTGTATTTCCGGTGTCTGCAGGAATAGAAGTGCGTGGGATTCCGATGAAATATGTCAGCCGTGGCGGCTTTAAGCTGGAAAAGGCAATCGAGGTACATGGGGTAGCGTTGGAAAATAAGGTATGTATGGATGTCGGTTCTTCGACCGGCGGTTTTACGGATTGTATGCTGCAAAATGGTGCGGTAAAGGTATTTGCAGTGGATGTCGGAACGAATCAGCTGGCATGGAAACTGCGTCAGGACGAACGTGTGGTATCAATGGAAAAGACAAACATCCGCTATGTAACACCGGAGGACATTGGAGAGCTGGTGGATTTTGTATCGATTGATGTGGCGTTTATTTCGCTGACCTTGGTGCTGACTCCGGTAAAAGAGCTGATGAAGCCGGGAGCAGAGATTGTATGTCTGATTAAGCCGCAGTTTGAGGCGGGCAGAGAAAAGGTTGGAAAGAAGGGTGTGGTCAGAGAGCCGGAAGTGCATGAGGAGGTTATCGAAAAGGTTCTTCTGCATGCGGCAGAGTTAGGCTTTGAGCTGTTGCATCTGGATTATTCTCCAATCAAGGGCCCGGAGGGCAATATCGAATATTTACTGCATGCGAAAAAAGCAGAGCAGGCGTTACCGGAGCAGGCAGAGCGGGTCGATGTGGCTGAGCTTATGGGGCAGGTAAAGCAGACAGTCGTTGCAGCGCATGGCGTATTGGATAAGTAGAATGGAGGAATGTATGAACCGTTTTTGTCTGATTACGAATCGGGATAAGGATGAGGGCTTGGAAGTGACAACTCAGGTGCAGCGAATCCTAGAGGAGCGCGGATGTGTCTGTTCTCTGATGGAAGAGCATATTGGGGAAAACGGCTGCCATTATACAAAATCGGAAGAAATTCCGGAGGATACCGAATGTGTGATTGTGCTTGGCGGGGATGGTACACTGCTACAGGCGGCGCATGATTTGGCGGGCAGGGAAGTGCCGGTGCTTGGAATTAATCTGGGAACGCTGGGCTTTCTGGCAGAGACCGAGGTGGCTGAGCTGAGCGAAGCATTGCAAAAGCTGGTGGAAAATCAGTATCTGATTGAGGAACGAATGAAGCTTTCGGTGCAGCTGCAGGGCAGTGAAGAGGTATTGTTTCCGGATGCATTGAATGATGTAGTAGTTACGCGAAGCGGTTTTTCGCGAGTGATACATATTGAGGTTTGCGTGAACGGAGAGATGGTCAATGAATATCATGGGGACGGTGTACTGATTTCGACACCGACCGGCTCGACCGGCTACAATTTGTCTGCCGGAGGACCGATTTTGGCACCGGCATCGCAGATGATGGTAATTACGCCGATTTGCCCGCATTCCCTGAATGCAAGAAGTATTGTGGTATCGGCAAAGGATACGGTGCGGATTCGCATTATGACAAGTAAAAAAACGCAGGACGAGGAAGCGATTGCAACGATTGACGGAAGCTATGCGGTGAATCTGAAAGCGGAGGATTGTTTGGAGATTGGTCAGGCGCAGAAGACAACGCAGTTGATTCGATTTCAGCCCGGCAGCTTTTTCAAAATATTGCGGGCGAAGCTGAAAGCATAGTGGAGGTGAAAAATTGAAGGTTGGCAGACAAAGTAAGATTATCGAACTGATAACGAAGCATGATGTGGAAACGCAGGAGGAGTTAGCGGAGCTGTTGAATGAGGCGGGCTACAATGTGACGCAGGCGACCATATCGAGAGATATCCGCGAGCTGAAGCTGACGAAGGTATCGATTGACGGCAGCAGACAGAAGTACATTGCACTGGCAGCGAAGGAAAACGGCATGACGGAGAAGTATGTCCGTGTACTGAAGGATGGCTTTTTGTCGATGGATATGGCACAGAATATTCTTGTCATCAAGACGGTTTCCGGTATGGCGATGGCAGTCGCTGCAGCCTTGGATGCGATGAGCATCGAGGGAATCGTAGGCTGTATTGCAGGTGATGATACAATTATGTGTGCGATTCGTACACTTCCGGATACGGAAAAGGTGATGGAAAAGATTACGCGATTAATCAGTGCAAAAGGAAAATAGTACTTGAAAGATAATAAAAGCAGTGATAGAATAAATTCTTAGAGTGCGCAAAAGCGCGATATGAGGAAAACGGAAGCAAAAATGCTTTGAGATGGAGGAAATTATGTCAGGACATTCGAAATTTGCGAATATTAAGCACAAGAAAGAAAAGAACGATGCAGCAAAGGGTAAGATTTTTACCAGAATCGGACGTGAGATTGCCGTAGCTGTAAAGGAAGGCGGCCCGGATCCAAACAACAACAGCAAGTTAAAGGATATTATTGCAAAGGCAAAGTCGAACAATATGCCAAACGATACCATTGAGCGTAGTATCAAGAAGGCTGCCGGTGATGCCAACAATGTAAATTACGAGTTCGTTTCCTATGAGGGCTATGGTCAAAACGGTACTG
>JAFTQM010000064.1 GCA_017462755.1 Lachnospiraceae bacterium
ATCTCCTCCGGCACAATCAGGTTCATTTTATAATCCGGTACATACTCTAATATCTTAGCCTGTTTTACATCCAGCATTTCATGCAAACATCTCGGTGCATCCCATGCTCCAAAATTCCAGTAAATTGTAATCGTAATAACCGGCAGCAGCTTATCCTCTTTTGCAAACCCGGATAAAAATTCATCTCCCTGCAAATCCTTCGCTTTCTTGTGTTTTTTCGTTATCAAATCCACCTGCGATGCATAATTTAACGCATCATACAGCATGTTGCGCACAACCATTGCATAATGAATATCCGACTGATTTTCTATGCCGATTACCAGATAAGTCACACCATGCGCTGTTTTTACCGCACAACGCTTCAAAACATCCCTGATTTTTTCTACCGTCAGACTATCCTTGGTGTCATACGGCAGTGCAAGCTCTGTTACGTCCTTTTCCTGCAAATCCTCTGCTTTGATTACCCGTTTTCCGTCAAACAAATAGTAATTACACAAATCTGCAAAACGGTCATTCCGACTAATATAGTTCTTTGTCTGTACATTTTTTCTTCCCATGCTCCTCCATTTCCGGTCAGAGCAAAGGAATACAATCCGTTTGCAAAGCAGTTTGATTCCTGTCCCAAAGACTCCGACTCTCTTCGCTCTGACCAACATTCAATTGTAGTAACGGTGAAAATGTTGGCGATACGCCTAAGAGATTCCTTTGGATGCACTGCACCCGGAACAGATTTTCACTGGAATTGTAATTTACAAAAGAATTATAAACGTTTTCCAATATAGTGTCAAGGTAAATTCTCTTTCTTCATTTCCCGGAATTTCCATTCCAATTCCACTTGCTTTTCTTTTTCCCCTGTGCTATACTACCGCACGTTGCAAGTCAAAACTAACATTGTGTTTGACAGAAAGACATGGTCTTTTCAACCGAGTGTTCGAAACCATCCACTCGCTAAACAAAACTAAGGAGAGATGAATATGAGAAACAAAAACGTTCTGTACCTCGTACAGGCCGCGATTATTGCGGCAATCTATGTCGTGCTGGTCACGATATTCAACATGTGGTCCTTTGGACCGATTCAGTTCCGCATTGCGGAAGCACTGACCATTCTTCCCTATTTTACCCCTGCTGCCATTCCGGGTCTGACCATTGGTTGTCTGCTCGCAAATCTATTGGGTGGTTCCGTCCTTTTGGATGTTGCACTCGGTACTTTGGCTACCTTTCTCGGTGCAGTATTGTCCTACAAGCTCAGAAAGTACAAATGGCTTGTTCCGGTGCCGCCGATTCTTTCGAATGCGCTTATCGTTCCGTGGGTACTGAAATTTGGTTATGGTGCAGCAGAAGCCGTTCCGTATATGATGCTGACCGTAGGTGCCAGCGAACTTATTGTTTGCGGTGTTATCGGTATGATACTGCTTTATGCTTTAAAACCGTTGCAATATAAGATTTTTCACGAGCAATAAAGACTTCCCTATCTCGTAAAAAAACGTTTGCAATGCAAACTCTCGCACTGACACTCAGTCACAAAATGACTGTTTTTTTACACAAAAAATGCCGCCTCGGATTGCTCCGAAGCGGCATTTTTATTGTTTTCCAGGATTACTTACCAGCCATTTCCTCTTCCTGTCTCTTGATCATGCGGCGAACCATCTCACCACCGACGGAGCCATTCTGTGCGCTGGTCAGGTCACCGTTGTAACCTTCCTTTAACGGAACACCGAGCTCAGATGCTACCTCCATCTTAAAACGATCCATTGCTTCTCTTGCCTGTGGAACTTCCATTCTGCCAGAACCAGATCTACTGCTAGACATAATGCTTTCACCTCCATAAATAAATACCGTATCGTTTGTTTCCGACAGAGCCGGGGCTTTTCGTTTCGAATCATTGCTTCCCTTCGGAGTATTCCGAATACGTTGCTTTCGACTCTGTCGGAAAAGCTTCCGTTCTCTATCGTGATATTATTATGTGCAGGTTTTCAAAAAATATTTTATCTAAGCATACTTTTTCACATGGAAATACTGGCAAAACTGGTTGTCCGGTTCCATTTCGTTTAATAGCCAATTCCGGTCATACTGAAATTCACAACAATCGTATTGGTTTCTGCGATTTCAATATCTTTCAAATTATAATCCCCATCGCTTACCAATGAAAATTCTTCAAACATCTCCTGTCCGACCGCCCACCGATTCAACAAACAAACATCAAAGCTTCCGCCGTTGATGACACCTCTGCCGACTGCACGGTCATTCAGCGTTAACTCTGTACCATTGACTGTAATCGAATCAAGGGTCAGCTTGCCGGACTTCATCAGAGAACGTGTCAAAATTCCGTCCTGTACCTGTGTGTCTTTAAAATAGAAGGAGCCAATGTTGTCCAGTACCTTCTTGGATACCGTCATTGTAATGCTGTAGCTTCCGTCCTCTTCCAACAGCACCGGATTCTCTCCGGCTGCCGTCTGCCAGCTGTGAGTTTCCAAAATATACAAATTAATCGAAGTCGCCGTTGCTTCCTTTACCGTAACTGCACATTCTGCCGTGATACCATTGCTCTTTGCCGTAATGACTGCTTCTCCCTTGCCGCATGGTGTCACCGTACCATCTGCTGCTACGGTTGCTACCGAATCATTCGAAGAACTCCAATATACCACATCCGCACAACCTGCCGGTTCTAACGTTGCCGTTAACGAAACACTTCCCGCACCCGCAGACAGCTCTAACGTACTCTCGGATAAGGTAATACCGGTAGCGGTACCTGTGCCTGCTTCTCCCGCAGTCGTACCTGCAAAGGCTGCCGCAATTGCTGCTACGATTTCCGGCTGACTGATTTCATTCTTTGCACGATTAAAAATTGCAAAACCATATTTGCCGTTCCAGCCATTGTCCCAATAAACCGGCACCAAACCGTACTTCATTGCCTTTTCACATACCTTGCCTGCAAAATACGCACGGAACTCTGCACTCTGCGCATCTGCATGACTCTTGTCAATCGAACCATATTCTCCGATTACCACCGGATAACCCTTGGACGAAAATGCATCATACATCTTTTTGAACTGCTGCTCCATAAATGCCTCTTCGCCCCAGTTTGCCGTCCTAGTCGAATCAGCATTTACACCCCACTGGGTTGCTTCGTCACTCTCGCCACCGCAGAAGCTCCACGGGTCATAGTAGTGAACCGAAACCATGATACGATGCTCACCCTCCGGTACTTCCTTAGACAAATAAGTATCCTCCGGAAGCTGAAAGCCGGAATTATCTACCGTCTTATCAATGTTCGTGTTATAGCCCGGTATCAGCACATATCGCTTGTCGTTATTGCCGCCTGCCTGACGAACCGCGTCCAAAAAGGTCTGATTGTATGCATTGATATTGGCATACAGCGCCGCATTACAGGTCGACTCTGCACCAATCTCATTCATCGATTCAAAAATCAGACGTTCGTCATAATCCGCATACCGCTCTGCAATCTGTGTCCATACCGCAGCATATTTTTCTAAAATCTTGGTTTGGTCCTTCTTATGCGGAAGCAACCAGCCACCGGTAACGGATTCATATCCGTCTCCATGCATATTCAGAATAATATATAAGCCGGTGTCGTATGCATAATCCACCACTTCATTGACGCGGTCTGCCCAGGCTTCGTTAATCGCATAGCCACTCGCCTCATCTCCGATATAATACAGATAAGAAACCGGAATACGCACAGACGAGAAGCCTGCTTCCTTTACCATTTCAAACAATTCCTTCGTTACCTTTACACTCTGCCATGCGGTCTCGGACGGAATTCCGTTGATATTTCCCTCCAGTGTATTGCCAAGATTCCAGCCCGCACCCATTGCCTCTGTAATCTCCGCTGCCGTCAGCATATCAAACACATCCACACTCCGGTCCGGCTGCACATAACCGGTATCCTCCGGCTGCTTGGTCGGTGTCGGCTCCACCGTCGGTACTGCCGTCGTTGGCTCCGGTGCTTTGGTCGGCTCCACGGTTGGTGTTGCCGCTTCCGTTGTCGGTGTTATATCCTTTTCTCCCGCCACTACCGTCGGTGTCGTAGAGGCATCTGTTCCCCCATTGTTGCCACAAGCCGCAAGCCCGGTCATTGCCAATGCCAAAACCAACGCCAATGCTCTGCTCTTTTTTGTTCCCTTCTTCATCCTTTTCCTCCATTCCGGGTTGTATCGTCTTATTCTCCGTAAATACCTGCCCGTATTCTTTGTCCCATGCACAATATCCGCATGAGCCGATACTCCTAGAATATCTGTAATTGACGAATTCGTCAATGAATGATATTATCTTAATTGAACAATATGAACCTCAAGCTATAAATTTTTTCCATTCACAAAAAAAATTCACGAACGGAGATTTTTTATGAAATATGCTCTTTTTCCGGTTCTCGGCAAAGAACGAGAACTTCCGCTTTTTAACGTATCCATTGGCGTAAACGAATATCAATATCACGTCGTTCGTCCGGAGGGCTACTGGTATGACCAATTTATTTACAGCGCCCACGGCACCGGTATGCTGATTGTTGACGGAAAAAGTACCAAAATCACGCCCAATACCGTCTTCTTCTTGCCCAGAAATACACCGCATGAATATTATAGCCTGACGGCTGACTGGGACACCCGATGGCTGACCCCTGCCGGCTTTGCACTGGATACCCTGCTTGCACAGCTCGGTTTTCACGGGGTCACTCTGATGACGGTTCGTGACATATCCACATTGGATGCCATTTTGGAGCGTATGCGCGGACTGCTCTTTTCCAATCGTGTTTCCGGTAATTACTATGCTTCCGCCTATGTTTATGAATTTATTATGGAACTGCATCGTCTGACCCATGAATCCTCCCAGAAAACCAATACCTCCTCCAGCACCCGCCTGCTGCCAATCATCGAATACATTGATTTGCATTTTGCAGACACGATTACTCTGGAGGATTTGAGTGCCATCATTCAGGTAACACCGCAGCACCTTTGCCGCCTGTTCCGTGATAACCTTGGCATGCGACCGCTGGAATATATTTCTCAAAAGCGTGTCCGTGCAGCCCAGGACTATCTTGCCAGCAGCGAATTGTCGATTGCAGAAATCGCGACTCACTGCGGCTATGACAACATGAACTATTTTTATCGGATGTTCCGCAAGTATACCGGCATTACACCCGGCGCGTACCGCACCAGCCTGCACCGTTAGACGCCAATTTTGTTCATAATATATTTAACGGAAACGCTGATTAAAGCGTTTTCGCGCCGAATTAATCAATGCTTCCTTAGAAAATCATAATTGCAGGTTCTTTCTATCTGTGCTAGAATAATCTGGCAGATATGCTGCACACTATACATAAATTTGAAACACTTTTAGAAATGAGGTACTTTATGAAAAAAATAAATTCCAAGCCTGTTCGCGTACTGCTTGCAACAGGAATTCTTTCCAGCCTTCTTTTGACCGGCTGCGGAAAAACCGGTACTCTTTCCAAACCAAAGGAAGGGGACAACGCTGCTCCGGTGTTTAATCAGATGTTGCTTGCCGATTATCAAAAGCTTTTGGAAACCGGCGTACCGACCAGCGTCTCTGCTACCGAAGCCTCCCTGTTTGGCTTACAGTCCGCTCTTATGGTGGATGATATGGTGCTTGAGAGCACATTTTCTCGCGAGGACAGGATTACCTTCGGCACCGGTGCAGAATACACTGCCTTGGAGGGTGTCATTACCTTCCGCGGCAACAACTACCGCAACAGTGCCGTATTCGGTACTGCCGATTTGAAGGAATTAAAATTTGATACCAAGAACTCTTGGACTGCCAAAACCGGAAAACTAAAGAAAACGGTCAAGAGTGGCTACTGGACCGGAAGCTGCTGGACCGGACAGCCACTCATTATCCGCTGGGACGACGAAACCCGTCAGGCAATGAACCTTTACAAAAAGAAGAAAGCAAAAGAGGATTTGGTGGAGGTCATCTACGCAACGGCCGACGGTCGCATCTATTTCCTTGATTTGGAGGATGGCAGCAAGACTCGTGATACCATCTCTCTCGGCTTTCCAATCAAGGGTACCGGAAGCCTTTACCCGGACGGTACTCCGCTGTACTTTGTCGGTGCAGGCGATTCGATGGGTGAGAAATGTGCCCGTACCTTTGTAATCAATCTGCTGACCGGTGAAATTATTTACGAATATGGCTATAACGATGTATTTTCCGAACGTACCGACAATAACCATTTTACCGCCTTCGACTCTTCACCGCTGATTGATGTTGAAACCGATACCCTGATTCAGCCGGGCGAAAATGGTATTTTGTATCTGACCCATCTGAATACGGTTTACAATGGTAAGACCGTAAGCATCAATCCGGATGAGGTCATCAAATGGCGCTACACCACCGACCGTTCCCGCGCAGAAGAGGATACCTATTGGCTTGGCATGGAATCCTCCGCTGTTGTATGGAAGGGCTATCTGTATATTGCCGATAACTGCGGGGATTTGATTTGTCTGGATTTGAATACCATGGAGGTGGTCTGGGTAGCTAATACCTTAGACGATACTAACTGTACTCCGGTACTCGAAGAGGACCCTGTAACCGGTACTGCATATATTTATCTTTCCACCTCGCTCCACTGGACCAAGGACGCAAACAATCAGGGCGATATCCCGATTTACAAGTTTAACGCTGCAACCGGCGAGGTTATCTGGCAAAGAACCTATCCTTGCTACACCGTATCCGGCGTGTCCGGCGGTGTGCAGTCCACTGCACTGCTTGGCGAAAACAAGCTCTCCGACCTTGTTTATTTTACCATTGCCCGTACCGGCGGCAACGAAAAGGGCAAGATTGTTGCACTGAACAAAAAGACCGGCGGCGAGGTCTGGAGCTGCGATATGTCCAATTATACCTGGTCCAGCCCACTTGCACTGTATGACAAGGATGGCAACGGTTATGTTATTTTCTGCGATTCCACCGGAAATATGTACATGGTGGACGGTCTGACCGGCGAGCTGTACGACACCACCAATCTCGATGCAAATGTCGAAGCTTCTCCGGCTGCCTTTGAAAATACCATTGTGGTAGGAACCAGAGGCAAGGAAATTTACGGCATCAAGGTAAAGTAGCATCTATTTTCAAATTACAGTATACAAAAAACTACCGACGATACTCGCCGGTAGTTTTTTATTGTATCTGCTCATTATTCTTTTAGAAATCCTGATAATCCGTCTGACGATCGGACGATCTGCGGTGGTAGCGCATCGTATCCTCACTGCACTTTTTCATCAACTTCTTCGCCGCCAGTGCATCCTTGTTCATAAAACGCACATCCCCGCCAAAGCGTACCTCAATCAAGCGTACGTCGGAGTTGTCATATACTTCACCCTTACCGAAGTACTTATGAATAACCAAATCATGCTCTCTGAGATTTTCAATCTCTTCGCGAAGTGCCTTGCGCTCTTCGTTTTCACGTGCAGCATTTGCACGAATCTCATCCGCATTGCCCTGATCTACATAAGCAAACTCTTCTTGAGCCTCCGGATTCTTCAAATATACATCCTGGAATACCTGCTCTGCCTGTGTATCACGGTAATTCGCCTTCTGCTTTACCTCCGGCTTTCTCTTGCCGCGACTGTCAGCAGAGGTACCATCACCCGAATCCTCTAGCTTCATCTTCTTTAACTGTGCCATCTTGCGATTTGCTGTGCTGTTCGCCGCCTGCGTTTTTTTCCAACGGAGGAAAATCAATGCGGCCGCTGCCAGAACCACAATAATAACCGCTGCAATAATGCCGCCGTTGCCACCCTTTTCCTCGGCCG